>JBJHBN010000001.1:0-18018 GCA_050485505.1 Opitutales bacterium
CTCCAGGCTTATAGCCTGTACTTCGCGGATGAGGAAGATCTTCCGCTAATCAGGTCCTTCTGTTTCGGCTGAAGGCCGGGCTCCAACAATCTTCAGATCATCCCGTTGGAGTCCAGGCTTATAGCCTGTAATACGCGGATGAGGCATCGGCGCTCCGTGTTACTTTACTTCCACGATCATCTCCACTTCAACCGCGGCGTTGAGAGGGAGCGAACTGAAACCGGCGGCGGCGCGGGCGTGGCGACCTTTATCGCCGAAAACCTCACCGAGAAGGTCGGAGGCGCCGTTGATGACTTGTGAATGTTGGCTGAAGTCGGGCGTGGCGTTGACCATGCCGAAGACTTTGACCACGCGCACAACTTCGTCGAGTGAGCCGATCTCCGCTTTCAAAGTGGCCAGGAGAGCGATTGTCGCTTGACGGGCGGCTTCGTAACCTTCGTCTACCTCCATGTCGGCACCAAGCTTTCCGGTTATGACCTCGCCCTCAGCGTCGCGGGGAAGGTGTCCGGCCAGAAAGACCAGATTTCCCGTGCGGACGGCGCCAACATAGTTGGCTATCGCCGGGCTGACTTCGGGCAACTCAATGCCGAGGGCGTGGAGGCGCTCCTCCGGGCCGAGTTCACGAGAACAGGCTGAAAAGAATAAGAGTAAGCTGAGAGCAAAGACGACGGAGAGTGAAGATTTCATAAAATATCAGAAGGGCCAGCGATTGATGCGGCGGAGCCGCTGCTCCAAACCTGCATCGCGCAGAAGGTCTGCGGTTTCCTCGACACTGAGGTGAGGCACTTTTTCGCCCTCCTCGTTCGCCAGATGATAGACAAGCAAAGCTATATAAGCACTGGCTTCGGCCAGCATTTTCCGATCCACTTTGTCGATGGTGTCTGCCAGATCGTGATAATACCGGACAGCCTCAGGATCGATGGGGGCGTAGAAGGTGATGGCGGGAACACCTTCATAGATAAAGGGCAAGTGGTCGCTGCCGGCCCAGGGGCTGTTGCTGACGCCACGGTTCATCTCCCAACTGCCAAGTTTTTCGGCGTAGGCCTCAAGACTCGGAACCAGGTTGTCGAATCCCATGGCGTTGACGCCCTCGGGTGTGCCAACCATGTCGAGGTTGATCATGGAGCGGACGTCACTCAAGTCTACGTTCTCCGCATAGTGCCTGGCACCCCAAAGTCCGAACTCCTCGGCATCGAACCAGATAAACTCGATGCTGTGGCGGTTTTCAGGACTGTGTGTCTGAAACAGTCTGGCCACTTCGTAGAGTTGGGCTACACCAAGGCCATTGTCGATGGCTCCCTGGCCGAGATCCCAGGAATCGAAATGCCCACCCACCAGAATGCGCTCGCCGGAATCACCGGGGATGGTTGCTATCAAATTGGTTCCAGTGAAGGTCTGCAGTTCAGAAGTTGTCCTCAGGCTGACAGTTACCCGCTCCTCGCGCTCAATCAGCTGACGCATCCATTGTCCCTCCTCCATGGTGATCGAGAAGACAGGAAAAGGCGTCGGATCGCCGTCGTGGTTGGCGGTCCGCGCAAGCAACTGGCCACCATTCACACGGTTGGTGTAGAGGGCACCGACGGCGCCAAATTCCTCAGCCAGCCGGAGCATATCCGCATGCACAAAAGTGACATTGGACGGCGTGAGAACGATGCGCCCGCGCACAGCCTCGGCATCCAGTTCATCGAGATCTCCACTGGCAACATAGGCAACTTCGGTCTCATCCAAATCCCAAGGGCCGACATAACCGAGGGCGACTCCACGGATCGGTCGCTTGAATGGTGCATGCATGCGAATTTCCGCCTCGCCCCGAATCCAGCCCGGATACTCGAAGCTTTGCCTCCGGCTCTCGACTCCAAGCTCGGCCAGGCGCTTTTCGAGGTATTGCAGACTCAGTTCATGCTCGCGGGTGCCAATCATCCGCGGCCCAAAGCGGACCGACATGGTTTCAAGGATTTCATAGGCTCCCTCGGTAAGCACTGCATCGCCCAGCATGGTTGCGGGCACATGATCCTTTGCGTGAGCAGGTAAAGCGGTAACCACAATTAGTGCCAGGCACTTAACGATGAGCAAAATGGAGTTGGGGCTTCGATTCATAATTCTTTAAATAGTTTACCAGATCAGCTCAGGTAGAGTGCCGCTTGTGTCGAGGACTCCGCGGATGTCCTCGGCTTCAAAAAACCATCCACGCTCGTTTGGTGCAATTGAAATGTGGGCCAGGGCATCCTCATCGACGTTGTGGTGTGCAACCAGAACCGTCAGCACAGAGTGCCTGGCACCACCGTTCGATTGCACACCGATGAAGGGGAACTCGCCAAACTGCGCCTCCGCCTCCTGCTGGCTGATGGGCTCATCCGGGGGAACCGGGATACTCGAAATGAGGTCGAGCTTGCGCGAGGCAACCCGCAGATCCGCGTTAGACGCGGATGACCCATATAGAACCGCGTTCGGCCGCTCGATGAGAAAGCGTTCTCCTGCGGTCGACAGCACCGCCTTTTTATCGCGGTGGTCAGGGAAAAAGCGTACTTCCACTTCGGAATCACCCTCTTCGAGATCCACCTGGTCCAGCAAAATTATGATGTTGGGCTTGGCAAAGCCGATGGTGCGCAGAACCCGTTTTACCTTCGGGTTCACCAGATTGTAGGCTTGGGTAGCGTCCGAGCACCACCAGACCCGGCGGCCCTGATCCTCATAACGTACAATGCGGGCGATAGCCTGCCCCTCGTTGACCCCTTCCGAGCCGTCGTGGTACTGATGACCCTCGCCATTAATCAGCACGGCATTATGGGCCTCCGTGAGCCGCAGTGTCCAACCCGGACTGCGATTGCTGTAAGCGGCGCCATAGTGGTCGGTCAGCAAGCGCTCGCCGAAAACCTTGTAGAGGAAGCTGTTGCGGTCCGCGTGCTCGTGGTTGGCCGGGAAGCCTCCGCGAAAGGCCAAAACGGCGTCATCGGCCTGCCAGCCAGTGCGGGTGACCACCCAATCAAGCTCGTTGCGGTAGTTCAACAGTTCGGCCCGCGGGGCTTGCCGCGGCCGCCCAGGGCGGTACCAGAGGTAGTCGACAAAATAGGCCGGATGGGAAAAATGCTCGGCGGCATATTGGGCTACCGGGTTGCCTGTCTCCGCCTCCATCCAGGCCGGCACCATTGCATAAAAACTGGTTGGAGCATCGCTGAAATTGACGATGTCCGGAGTGCCATCTTCATTGCGGCCACACTGGAGAGCGATCATGTAATCCAGCTGGCCGTCAAAGTTCATCTCCTTGCTCCAGTCTATAGTGCCTTTTACCCGACGGTGGGCAGCACAGAACTGCAGCATGGTCCGGTAGGTATAGGCAGCGTAGCTGAGCCCTTCAAAATAGCTGCCATCCGGATGGTAGAGTTTAAAGACTGTGCGGGCGCTGGATTCAGCCGCAGCCAGCCAACGCGGAGCACGCGGATCGTGTCCCTCGAGGGCAAGCGCGGCGAGACCGAGCCCCATCGTCGGGGCACCGCGCAGATTGTTGCTGCCGAGAAGAACTGGCCAGCGGTCCATGTTGAAAGGTGTCGGACCCTCATCCGGATCGTAGCGCCAACCTTTCACCTCGTCCGGATGATCCATTCCGTAGATGGCCTGATAACAAGGCTCAGCCGCCTTTTCCGCCATTGCATCCAGAAGGCGCTTGGAAAGACTTTCATCCATGTCCCGTGCCAGCACCTCGCGCGCGAACAGCAGTCTCGACGTCGCCATTGATGCCCGCATGAGGCCGATCGGAGTATCGCCATCCAGCAGGTAATCCCAGCGCGGCAAATCAACGATGTTGGCAATCATGTCTAGCAGGGCATCGCGCACGCGGTCCTGTGGTTCAACCAATTGGAATAGAGCCGCATTGGTGAACTCGGACCAGAAACGATTGAGATCGGATACGTAATTATTGCTTTCGCGGAACCGCTGCCAGGTTTCGAACATCGAAGCGGGAACATCCCTCGCCCATTTTCGGTATTGCGGGCCCAGTAGAACACTGCGTGCATTTGAGCGGGCACGCGGCACGTCGATTGGCTCAAAAAAGATCCTGCGGCTGCGCGCCGGCGGCAAAGCAATCTTTCCCAGCAGCGGATGACTGGCTGCCGAGCCCAACAAGGCCAGAGTTCCAAGCCGAAGCGCCTGCCTTCGGCTGATACGTTTCTCACGACCAGCGGATTCGTCAAACATGATACCTGCTACTTTACCGGAACCTCACTGGGAGCCAGTTTGGCATTGTCACAAAAGCGGCCCTCAAAGTGGTTGTAGTCGCGCACATTCATTGAGCGCGGATGCACAGCCCAGGGAGCACCCAAGTCCGAAAAGGCGCACTTCTCATGATAGGAGCGTATGCCATAATACTCCATATCCTGAATGGTGTCGTATATTTCACCATCAACAATTTCCACCTGCTGACGATAGACATCCGGGACATCGTACACGGGCGCTGCATCGTGCACCGCATTGACCCATTTTGCTGTTCCGCGAGCGATCCCGGTGCTGCAGAAGTAGCTGCTCCCTTGGCCACTTCCGTTTATCCGGTTCAGCACAGTCTCAAACATGATCTCACGAATTCTCAACAAGCCTGGGGTCTTGATCGAGTAATCCCCTTTGCGGGTGTAGAAAGTGTGGTGTCCGCGGAAGCGCCATACCAAAGTACCCCTGGTCCCGGTGATGCGGATCTCCGGATCAATCGGATTGGTATTGCTGTGTGTGAGGATGACAGCTGCTTCGATGCCATTCTCCATTTCCGCTACCGTGCGGATTGTGTCAAAACTCTCAATCGGTTTCGCCCGATACATTTCCGTATTCAGGCGCACCAGCTCACCCGGTTGGTCCAGCTCGGATCCGGTCCAGAACATGATCAGGTTTGCCATGTGCGAAAGGCCATTGTGGAGGGGTGAGTCCAGGACCCAGGAATGACCATCGTGCAGTTGTCCAGCCCAGTTGTTGCGGGCGTAATAGTTCGTCGACCGCGGCCAGAGCGCGATACAATCCACCCGTTTAATCTCGCCGATTTCACCGTTCAACAAGCGACGCTTCAAGTCCCAGGTTTCCTCCAGATAAGTGTGCTGAAAGCCCACGCAAACAGTAATTCCGGTTTCTTTCTCCGCCTTGCGGATCGCGTCCACGTCCTGCAGAGTCGGCGCCAGAGGCTTTTCCACCAGCACCTGTTTGCCAAGGCGAAGACAGTCGATGGTCATTTGCGTGTGCCAGCCGATAGCGGTGGGAATGCAGACCCAGTCGATGTTGTCCTGCTCCCTGTCGAGCATCTCACGGTAGTCGGAGAAGACCGGTATGTTCTGGTCCTTGAAAAATCGCATTTGAGCCGGTGCCTGCTCCGGATTGATCACTGTGACCGCCGCCCACTCTGCCCGGCCGGAAACCACCAACTTATTCAAATCCTCAAAGTAGGCAAATGCATAGCCCGTAACACCGATCAAAGCGATCCGTATGGGCTGGCGAGCCCCAGAAGAAGTGGAGTTTTCGTTCATAGTTTGTGCAGCAAGATCAACAACAGGACAGCCCCCCTTAAGCTGGGTTTCTGCCAATTTCGGCGGAGACTTAAAAAAAGACCCCGACCTTACCTGCACACTGCAAGAGAACCCCCTGCCCGTCATTCAAAAGGTTTTTTTTCTGTAAAGCGGTTTTGTGGGAGGAGCTACGGCTGAAGGCGCAGCTTGGGACCCGGGTCCCTGGCCTTGAAGGCGCAGAGCTACGGGGATCAGGCTGGCGGGAAGTCCTTTTGGTGCACCTTTTCTGCAGCCTCAAGGACTGCCCGGCTGTAACTGGGTTTGGCGGAGGCGGTCAGGCAATCCTCCAATTCGGCGAGGTTTTTGGCGCCAGACAGGGCAAGGGAAACACCGGGCTGATCAAGCACCCAGCGATAGGTAGCTTCGGGCAAGGTTTGGATTTCGCCGGTCTGCAGGATGCCGCGAAGCTGCTCGGCGTATGCGACGCGTTCGGAAACTTCCTCACGGGAATAACGGGAATTGAGACTGCCCTCGGGGAAAACGGTATCCTTGGTGATTGCCCCGCTGAGGAAGCCATTGGCCAGGCATTCGCGGGCGACGACGCCACAGCCTTCTTCCATCGCCGTTTGAATCAAAGGGCGGGTCTCACGATTAAAGGGACCCAGCACCACCTGCACGACCTCGATCTTGCGCTCGCGCATCCATTGGGCTGACATCCCGGCAGTTTGTTCATAGATGGACACGGAATGGCCAATGTGACGAATCTTGCCCTCTTCCTTGAGCTTACCCAGCTCCTGCCAGACATCGTCGTGAATCTCGTCCGGCGAAAAGGGCGAGTGAAAGAAAAATAAATCCAGCCAGTCCCTGCCAAGGCGCTTGAGGCTGGCTTCGCAGGAGGCGCGTGCCTCCGCCGCATGAAACCGTCCGGGAATGACATCTGTCGCGGTGCGGCCGAATTTGGTCGAGATAAACACCTTGTCCCGATGAGTCCCCAGGCCCTTGCCGAGAACTGTCTCAGCGACGCCGTCCTCGGTCTTGCTGCCATACAGCGGTGCTGTATCGAAAAAATTGATCCCCTTATCGACCGATCCCTGAATCAGTTCCATCGCCTTACGGTCATCTGTCTCGCCGTAAATACGACTTCCCAGCGCCCAAGTGCCGAGGCCGATTTCACTGCATACCAATCCGGTTTTTCCCAACGTCCTTTGTTTCATTCTGTCAATATCCCATATTCCGCAACCAATCCCGGATCTGCGGTATTCCATTTTTCAATACAACATCCAACTGGCGTTGCCCCCGTTCGGCCGAAGCCTCACGCGGGTCGTCACCCGTTACTCCGTGCTGATCCAAAGTCAGCGAACCTGCTGGCAAACCGCTGAAGTCGACACTGCCTGGCTCGAACAACATCTGAAAAGAGGTCTCCGTAGCCCCAGCATGGTCGGCCTTAAATGCATCGCCCATTAGAAGGTTGTCGGCCCATACCACAAATTTAGTATCCTTGACCTTTTTGCGGGCGCGTTCCGCGCCGGCTTCAAGGGCATCTATTTGCTCCGGCGGGTAGTGCCCGGTAAAGAGTATTATCAGCTTGAACGATTCATCCGCCAATTGCATGCAAAGCTCTTCAGCGACACGTGTCGCGAGCTCTGCGGAAAAATCGATAGTGTGCCCGAAGCCCTTGTAAGGCTTGATCGTATTGACTCCCATCGGAATCGGCGGCAGCACTACCCCGCCCGTCGCGCGGGCCAACTCCACGCAGATGCCCTGCGCTTTGGTCGAATCCAAACCGATGGGATCGTGATTACAATGCCATTCCAAAGCACCCCAGGGCACAAAGGCAACCGGCGTAGCGGAACGAATTTTCTCGATCTGTGAAGGGCGAAGTTCGCCGTAGTGACCCCATTTGGGATGACCCGGCCCGTAGTGATTCGGATTATCTGTAGCCATTACTGGAGGCCAACAATCTGCAGAATCCGCTTGCCCGTCAACCGCTCATTCTTGTCAAGCGTATGCGGGGTCTTTCCTCCATGAACTTTCGTCAACTCCTCGAAGCGCTCCTGAGTTGCTTTGACAAATACATCCACTGGGCGCTCCTCGCCAAATAGCTTCATGATCTCCGGAAGCCAGCGGTGACCGTAGCGCACGTGGTTCTGCTCGTCGTTGCGGTCGAAGGCCAGCAAGGTGTCGGCTTCAAAATCGTTCAGTTCGCGAATGCGGTCCATGACCTTGGCCTTGACCGGGAAACTGCCCGCCTCAAACTCCATTGTCATCATAGCATAACGCTCGGCAGGCTCCATTTGTACCAAAATGTTATAAAGGTCCAGAGAATGCTCGACGGTCTTCAGATCCACCCCGTGCTTGGGTAGTTGGCGGAAGCCGAACTGGCTGTGCCGGGACTCGTCCCAGAGGTGGCGGGCAAGGTCAAAGTGCAAATCGAACGGGGCATCAGCCGTGTCGTAAAATACGGTTGCAAGGTAGTCCACCGCATCCAGTTCCATCATCAACCAGACATAGACCATCAGGCGAATAACCCGGGCGTCGGTCTTCGGGTCTTCCAGCCAGGGGCGGACAATCGGATCCGAGTCCGGATCCTGGCCAAACACGCTGGAGCAAACCGGGAATTCGCCACGGTTGCAAGTTTCCGGATGGCGGTAGACGCTGCTGTCTTTGAGCCATTTGAAATCCTCGTCCAAAGGAATCGGTGTCGTCTCACCCATCCAGCCACCAAGAGCATTAAGCGCCTTGCTCAGGTGCTTGCACCAGGAATCCGCCTCTGCTGGCAGGTTTTTCAGATAGGGTGCAATCTCCTGTTCCATGCGTTCCTCGTCGGTAATGAACTCCTCGACCAGATTGCGCGAAGGCCAGTCCGCCAGATGGTGGGTCGCCTCCAGATAATGGCGGTAGGCCTTCATCACGGCGGGGCGAATGACCTTATAGAAGCCCGCGAGTGCAACCATAGCATCCGCTGGACGCACAGCCTCCTCAAAAATGGCTCGGTAGCTATCGCGCACCTGTTCGCCCTTGCCAAATCCGCTCATTTCGCGGCCCCGCTCTCGCAGAAAACGGGCGTGGCCGGCGGCCTCCCAGACGTGCTGGCAGATAAGGTATTTAAGTTCAATGTTGCCTACGCGGTAGACCAGAGTGGTCGCGGTGCGGACAAATTCACGCTCCACCTCGAACAGCAAACGCTGCAGCGCAGCCATTTCCTGTACCGCCGCCATGCGGCCGGTAGTGGATCGAACAGAAGGAGAAGAGGTATTGGAAGAAACCATGAGAGAAAATAGTTGAGGGATCAGCAGATACGACCGCGCTTTGCTGCGCTGGAGTGCCCGGGTGGGTTGACTCCGACCCAGCGATCATCAATCGGCTCACTGGCGCGTTGATAACGACTATCGCTGGAAATACGCAATTGGTTCTCGGTGGTATTGTCGACCGAGGCATGCACCAGAAACATACCGAAAGTAAGTAGGTCGCCAGCGTTGAACTCGGCAGTCAACCAGCGGCCACCAAACTTATTACGCACGGCCGGTGGGTTATGGGAAAGGGTGCCTGTGAAGGTCCAGCCACCATCTTCGGCGCGCTTTTTCTGCTCGGGCTTGTTTTCGCAGTAGGCATCCACATCGCGGAAAACATAGTTCTCCAATAGATCCATGCGTTTGTGTGAGCCCTCGAGGATCATCAAGCCACCGAGTTCATAGGAAATATCCCCATAAGGCATCCAGCAGGTCATGTGACCGTGGGTGCCGCGACCCATGTAAGGCAGGTCGCAGTGCGGGTTCGTGCCCTTGCCCGGGCGCATGGCCCGCAGCCAGGTGAAATCATAATGGCGGATCTCTTCTCCGTAGAACTTGCGATAGAACTCCGTCAGACGGCCCGCATAGAGCAAGTCCTTCACTTCCTGACTGCCACTGGCAACGTCCGGAATAAAAATAAGACCCTTGCCACCCGGCTTCACCCGGGCTTCCTCCGCAGGAAAGTTCGGATCCAGCTCACCACGTTCGGCAAGGCGGTCGGTAATCTGGCGCCGGACACCCAGAACCTGCTCGCGGTCAAGGTAATTGGGAATGTAGATATAGCCGTCCTCGTCGAAGCGACGGCGCAGCTCGTCAAAGTCTTCAGCCGCATCCGTAGAGTCGCGCAGCAGGCCAAACTTGTCCTCGCTCATGTCGAGCTCGTGACCGTATGATTTCAAGGGGCGTAACAAAGTAGTACTCATAGCAATGACTCCTTTTAATGAGAGAGATAAGACTCAGTTATTATACACTAGCAGGCACGTCTTCTAAATGGTTGAAATGGGAAATGAAATGTACATTTTGGGATTATGCCTTCCGACACCCCAAGCCGCAACGAATCCTGGTTACGCAACCCGTTAAGGTCTCAATTTGGTGACCTTATCCTCGCCGGGAGGCTTTATGACAGGGTAGGCATCGACCCGGAATCAATGCGTGTTCTGGGGGATTACGCTTTGATTTATGTCCTGCATGGATCAGGTCATTACAGTGACGCCAATGGCCGCAGCCAGCAGTTTAAAACCGGGGACGCCATTCTGGTATTCCCGGATATCCCCCACGCCTACGGGCCAGCCGCCGGCGAGAGCTGGGAACAGATCTATGTGATTTTCAACGGCCCTCAATTCGACCTTTTACGTGGGCGAAAGCTGCTCGATCCAGGCCATCCGGTCTGGCATCTGGAGCCACCTGATTACTGGCGGCGGCGCATGGAGGACATCTTTCACAACCGTCCGCGCCGCACTCCTACCGCGGCCCTGCGTGCGATGGGCCAATGGGTTCACTTGCTCAGCGACATGGCCGCCAGCGAAGCCGAAGCCCGCAGCGGCCCCGCGAACGCCTGGCTGGAGGAGAGCCTGCACCTGCTCGCCGAGCGGGCCGAACGCGGCTGGTTAAGTCCACAGGAGGTAGCCCAGCGAGTCGGCCTCAGTTACGAAAACTTCCGCAAACGCTTTGCCGAAAGCACCGGTGAGTCACCAGGCCAGTTCCAAAAGCGCCGCCGAATCGAACAAGCCTGCGCCGCCATCTACCAGGGCTCCCATTCCTTTAAGGAACTCGCCGGGGAACTCGGCTTTTGCGACGCCTTCCACTTCTCCAAAGTCTTCCGCCAGATAGTTGGTGAAACCCCCTCAGAGTTTCGCAAGAAGGTCCGGGGGCGCTGATCCCAACCCCTACAAAAGAATCCACCAGTCCACAATTCCACCCATCCACGATTCCTTCCCTCCGGCTTTACCGCAAAGCTCTCCAACCATCGGCTACGCGTGGGCACAAACCTATATAATCCTCACACTTATTATGGAACTAGGAATCATTTCAGATGAGGTATCGCTCGACCTCGACGAGGCCTTCACCGAGGGGAAGGCATTGGGCTTTAACAAATACGAAATCCGTTGTTTCGACGACTTCCAATACCGTGTGCCGTATTTCAAACCGGGACGAATGGAGCAGCTCTATGAAAAAGTTGCATCCAAAGAAATCGAGGTGACCGCGCTGACGCCGGGCACCTTCAAAATCGAACTGGGTGAGACCGAAAAGCTCAAGGTTGAGATGAATGAGACCTTGCCCCAAACCTGCGAACTCGCGGTGCGCCTAGGTGCGCCGAAGATAATTGTCTTCGGCTTCCTGCGAGGGGGAGGCGGGACTGTGGAAGCGGCGATAGAGCAGCTGCGCAAGGCAGCAGAAATAGCGCATTCCTACAAACTTGAGCTTTCGATCGAAAACGAACCTGGCTCCTTCCTCGATACCGGGGTGAACACTGCGGAGGCCATGCAGGCACTTGCCGGGAAAGGCATCGGGGTCAACTGGGATCCCGCCAATGCAATTACTTCCGGTGAAGCGGCCTATCCGGTCGGCTACGATGCGGTGAAACCATACATCAACAATGTCCATATCAAGGATTCCTTTCCTCTGCCCGGAGGCAAATGGGAAAACCGTTTGATCGGCGACGGCGGCATGAACTGGATCGGCCAGTTCAAGGCATTGCTCAAGGACAAACCGGTGCCCTTTATGACCCTTGAAACCCATGTTTTCCCCGTCCTTGAAGCGACCAGGGAAGACCTGCGCCGTTACCGGATTTTCCTGGATGCGATTCGCGCCATCGAAGCAGGTGCCTAATCTCCGCGAACCCAAGCATATTTATGAACTCCTTCAGCAAACAACTCCTTGCATTCCTATCGCTGGGCCTTACCCTCACCGTCAACGCCGACCAGGGACCCCGCTGGATCGACGCCACTGCTCAGGCAGGCCTCGACCATCAGGACGCCCAGCGCCTAAAATTCGCCGACCTCAATGGCAACCACCGTCCGGACGCGATTCTTATGCCGGCAGCGCGGGGCGAAGGTCCAGTGCGCATATTCCTGCATCAGCTCAGGGATCCATACGATCCCAGCAGCTTCAGCTATGAGCTGGTGGAAGAAACCGGCCTTCCAGTGCTCGATTGGGCCGATATTCTGGTTTTTGCAGACATCAATAATAATGGCATTCCGGACGCCGTGCTCGGCCGCAATCTCGACATCTATCAGGAGAACTACACGGCCCCACAAAGCCATCCACAGCTGTCTGCCTGGTTCCCCGGCAATGGCGACGGGACTTTCGGTGAGCCGCAAATTCTCACCGAAGCCAAGATGGCCACCACGCTGGCCATAGCGATCGCCGACGTCAATTTCAGCGGACAGCTGGACATCTTTATGGGTCTTGGCTACGAACGCTACTTCACCGGCTACGAGGCCTTCGTCAACGACCTCCTGCTGCAATACGAAACCGTCGACGGCGAGGTTGCCTTCAAACGCTGGCCGATGCCGGACGAAACAGTTCCCACAGACTACACGGATGACCTCGGCGGTCGACCCTCCTACGGGGTCGCCATTGCCCGCTTCGACGATGGCCTGCCAATGTTGATTGAAATGAATTACGGCCGCCGCTGGAACCGGCTCTACCAATTGTCCTTCCGCGAATCCCTGCGTGAAATCGACTGGGGAGACCGCGAACCGCCCGGCCCCTTCGTCCCGCAGGACCCGCGCGCACGCGGCCAGCACTTGGTCAGCGAACTGAAAGGCCGCAACATAGCCGCCGAAGCTCAGATCGACGGCGATAACATCCGCCACGGTCAACACCCCGAGTGGCCCCATGCAGCCCAGGTGATGCAGCCCAGGGTTCGCCGAGCCGACGAACCCCCTTTCCGGGCTAACGGCAACACCTTCGATGCGGCCATTGGTGACATCAACAACAACGGCGACTTCGACCTATTCCTCTCAACCATTATTCACGCCTGGGCCGGAGATTCTTCGGACCGCTCCCGTTTCCTGGTCAACCAGCTCTCCCACACCGGGGAACTAAAATTTTACTACCAGGAACGCCTCTCGGTGGACCGTATTCCACCAATGCCAAAACCGGGTGAAGCAAAGGAGTGGATTCACTACAACTACAATCAAGGAGACATCTTTGCCGAACTGGCCGACTTGAATCACAATGGCCGACTCGACCTTATTCTGGCCTCGTCAGATTACCGTGATCCACCACCCTACGAGGAGCGTCTTCGTATTTTCCTTCAAACGGACGACGGACGCTTCCGCGACGCGACCCATGAACTCGGTCTCGACCACGTCGGCGCCGGAGCCCCTTCCCTTGCGGACGTCAACGGCAACGGTGCCCTCGACCTGCTGGTTGGCCAGAGTTTCAACCGTTTCACCCAGGAACAACGTAGGGCTGCCGCCATTGTCACCGGTGCCCTGAGCGAGGACAGTCCGGAAGACGCCCGCGCAGAAAGGCGCGCCCGCCTCTTCCTTAACGATCTCACCGAAGGCCGCAAATCCATCATCCTCGAACTCGAAGGCGATCCGGAAATGGGCATCGCACGCGACGCCATCGGTGCCATTGTCCGCATGCGCACGGACCTCGATGGCGACCCCGAAACCGAGGATGTAACCCAGAGCCGCCAACTCATCGGCCCCAGTGGCCACGCTGGCAAACAACACCAGTTCCTAATACACTTCGGCCTCGGTGAAGCCGATGAGGCCAAACACGTTCAGATCAGCTGGCCCAATCGTGAAAGCACCGTCACCGAGCACCATAACCTTCCTGCGGGACGATACCTTGTAAGGCCTGATGGATCGATCGAGCAGCTTTGAAGTTTCCCCGTTGGAGCACAGGCTTCAACCCGACCTCTGCACCCAAGCCGAGCTGCGGCAACTCATCCCCGGCAATTCGGCCTAAAGGCCGGGCTCCAACGCTCCATAATTCTATTGATCCAACCCCACACGTTCTATGAAATCTCTCTCCTTAAAATCCCTAACACTCGCCGTTGCCCTATCCATCCCCATGAGTATGAAAGCCGATTTTTCAATCTCTGACCTGCGCGATGATGGTCAGTTGATTCTGGCGTCCGAGGCTGATTTCGAACGGATTCGAAATGCGAACTGGGATCCTGCGGGAATGCAGTACCTGGAATTCCTGCGAAAGACCGGCGATGCGATGTTGGATCTGGAACTGGTGCGCAATGAAAAGATCGGAAAACGCCTGCTGCAGCGATCGCGGGAATTCCTGAAACGGGTCAGCACCTTGTCATTACTTTATCGCATAGACGGCAATGAGGCCTATTTCGATAAGGCTGTGGCGGAGATGGAGAACGTAGCCGCCTTTCCGGACTGGAATCCCAGCCACTATCTGGATGTCGGCGAGATGGCCCTCGGGCTGGCGATCGGCACCGACTGGCTGTGGGACCGCCTGAGCGAAGGACAACGCGAGCGCTTTTTGGATGCCTTGGTGGAGAAAGGCATAAAACCGTCTCTGGACGAGGATCACCCGGACAACTGGTGGATCTATTACAACAACAATTGGAATCCGGTCTGTCACTCCGGCATCGTTGCCGCTGCGCTACTGAATTCCCAACGCCATCCTGAGCTCGCCGAACAAGTCATAGAGAGGGCACTGCGCGCCGTTCCTTACGCAATGGCAGAAACCGACCCCGACGGAATTTATACGGAGGGCCCGAATTACTGGGGTTACGGGACCGAGTTCACAGCTATCTTCCTGAACCTGATGGACCATGCCTTTGGCAGCACCTACGGACTGGATAAGCGGCCCTCCTTACAAAAGTCTATGCTCTGGCGCACTCTAATGGTGGCACCAAGTGGAGACTTCTATAATTTCTATGACAATCCGAAGCGTGTCCGCTTCAGTCCGGCCCCGGCTTGGTTTGCCTCACACTTTGGCAATGCCGCGGGTCTGTATGAGAATTTCCGTAGTCTCCAGCTGTTTCTCAAAGACCCCGATTGGACGGCCGGAGACTCACATCACCGCTTGTTGCCATTTTTGGCAATCTGGTATCCGGACGGTATGGATATCCCTGAGGATCCAAACGAACTGAGTCTACCTCTGAATTGGGCAGGAGGGGGCGCAATGCCAATGGCAATTGTCCGTAGCAACTGGGGCGATCCCAATGCCCTGTTTCTTGCCTTTAAGGGCGGTCGCGGCACGATCAGCCACGCACACATGGATAATGGTAGCTTCATTTTAGAGGATGAAGGTGTCCGCTGGGCCATTGAATTGGATCCACAGAACTATAACAGTCTGGAAAGGGTTGGTCTTGGCCTTTGGGATCGTCGCCAACACGCGGACCGATGGCGGGTATTTAGAATTGGCCCGCACAGTCACAATATTTTGATGATTGATCAACGCGATCCAAGTGTCGAAGCCGAAGCCACCATCTCCAGATTCATTGAAGAGGGGAATCAGGTCCACGGAACTGTTGAGCTGTCATCCACCTATGTGAACCAGGTCAGCAATTATCAACGCCACTATACCGTTCACGATTCCAAGGTCGTGCAGATCACCGATGTCGTGCAGGGTGCCCGCCCGCGCACAGAGCGTCAGGGTCGCCAAGCAGCCACCCTGCGTTGGCGTATGATCACCGAGGCCATTGTGGATATCCGCGATGGCGAGGCGGTATTGTCCCAGGATGGAAAACTCCTTTACTTTAAAGTCCTAAGTCCCGACGATTATTACCTGCACAGCGCCCCGGTCGATCCACCACCCTATTTCTGGGATGCCCTGAATCCGGGTGTGTCCGCTCTGGACGTCTGGATCAAAGCAGACAATGAAGGCGACCAGACCGTAACCGTGTTGATGAGCACCGATCCGAAGGCGTTGGAGCGGGTCGCGGAATCGTTGCGGTAGGTGGGGCGGCCTCGCCGAGGCGGGAGCGCCGCAGATAACTCAGAAACTCCTACCCAGTCCAGCGGAACTCCCTCCTTAGCGGGACTTCCCTACCTTTTTACTTCTCAACAATGCTTTGAGCCTGCCTCAGCGCCCGACAATGCTCGCCTTCGTAGAAAACGCGGTCCTTGTCGGAAAGGGCTTCGACGCCTTCGACCTCGGCTTCCTCTATAACAGCAGTTGGAAAATACTTTCGCCGAAACCAAAGGGCCACGTGGACCAGTCCGATCAATACGGGAACTTCGATCAGCGGACCGACCACTGTGGCAAATGCAACTCCTGAGCCAATGCCAAAGACGGCGATGGCGACGGCGATAGCCAGTTCAAAGTTGTTGCCAGAGGCGGTAAAGGCCAGGGTCGTACTGCGCGAATAATCGGCACCAACAACCTTGCCCATGAAAAAGCTGACCAGGAACATCAATACAAAATAGATCGCCAGGGGCACGGCTATTCGCAGTACATCCAGTGGCAGTTCAACCATTGCATCGCCCTTGAACATGAACATCACGACAATGGTGAACAGGAGCGCAACGAGCGTGATAGGAGAAATACGGGGAATGAACTCACGGTCATACCACTTCTCTCCTTTCAGTGGAATGAGAATCACCCGACTGAGAATCCCTGCGGCAAAGGGAATACCAAGATAGATCATTACGCTGCCAAATATCTGGCCGATGGTCACATCTGCCAACGTTCGACCGCCAAGCCCCTGCACCTGGCTCAGGTCGATGCCAATCAGACCGGGTAGCCATGTAACGAAAATCCAGGCATAGAACCCGAAGAAGATAATTTGAAAGACGCTGTTGAGGGCCACCAGTCCCGCACAGTATTCCGAACTGCCCTTCGACAACTGATTCCAGACCAGCACCATCGCGATACAGCGCGCGATCCCGACCAGAATCAATCCGACCATGTATTCCGGGTGATCCCTCAAGAACAACACCGCCAGCCCAAACATCAAGACTGGCCCAACCAACCAGTTCTGAATCAAGGACAAGGCCAAGATACGCTTATTGGCAAACACCTTCGGCATCTGCTCATACTTTACCTTCGCCAACGGCGGATACATCATCAGGATCAACCCTACCGCAATCAGCAGATTGGTCGTCCCAACAGTCACCGGTGCAAACAGACCTTCCGGGTCTGGAATAAGGAAATAGCCAATACCAACCCCAAGGGCCATAGCTACAAAGATCCAAACCGTAAGAAAACGGTCCAGAAGCGACATTTTTTTGGATACAGAATTGGTCATGGTGGAATCTTGTAGCCCCACGGCTTTAGCCTGGGGACGCTGCGTAAACAGATTGTTTTTTATTGATTACATTCCCCGGCATGAATACCGGGGCTACTGGATTTCGGGATTACCCCCTCCCCTTTCTATACCCGGCGACAAACGCTTCGAATACCAGCTTGATCTGATCGCGCACCTTGCGGAATTCGTTCATTACCTCTTCATCACTGCCTTCGGCGTGGGCCGGATCGGCGAAGCCCCAGTGGTAGCGGTTGACTTGGCCTGGGAACATAGGACAAGCCTGATCGGCATTGCCGCATACGGTGACGACGGTATCGATCTCCTGATCCAGGAAGTCGTTCATGTGTTTGGACGTATGACTGGAAATATCGATACCGATTTCGTCCATCACCGCCGCAGCGAACGGATCGGCCTCACCCTCGTGAACGCCGACCGAAGCGACATAGATCTTGTTCGGAAACAGGTGGCGGGTAATGGCCGCCGCCATCGGAGAACGGACGGCGTTCATGGCGCAGGCGAACAGGACCGCCGAGGGCTGCTTGGTCTCGCTATCACCCGACACCTTTACCCTCGCCAATGAAGAACACAGATTAAGGTGAACAGCCGCCGGGCGGTGTTGAAGTCGATGTCGATCTTGCCCGACAGGCGATCGATCAGAATTCGTGAACCCTCGTCGTGCAGCCCCCTGCGGCCCATATCGACCGCCTCAATGCGACTGAGGCTCGCTGTTCGGATCATCTCGAAATAACTCTCGCAGACTAGGAAATAGTCGCGCGAGATCCGCCGGAACGGCGTCAGGGACAGAACATGCGTGACCACCGGCCCGGTGTCGGGCTCGGCGACGTCGAATACCAGTTGACGGTTCTGTATGGAGAGAGTGAGCGCGTAGGGTCCCCCGTCGTGACCGGCAGGGGCGAAGCTGTTGTCCTCGAGCAGATCGTAGACGGCGCCCAGTCCCACTGGTGACACGGCCGGAGTCCCGGATCTTCAACCGGGCGACCCTCCTCGAGCGGTTCTCCCGCCCCCGCGCCGGCAGGCTCGTCTTCACGAGTGGCGTGTTCGACATCATTCACCG
>JBJHBN010000002.1:0-16993 GCA_050485505.1 Opitutales bacterium
CCCCTGCCTTGATCGGGGCGATCCTCGGGTGCAGGCGGAGAACGGTGCGCTTTTCCCCCTCGACCTCTTCTTCGGCATAGCCGGCGCAAAGGACCGCCAGAAGGATACGATCGAGACCGACGGCCGGTTCGATGACGTGCGGGACGTACTTCTTTTTGGAAGTTTCGTCAAAATAGGTCATGGAGACCCCGCTCATCTCGGCGTGCTGCGAAAGGTCGTAGTTCCCGCGGGCGGCAATCCCCCAGAGTTCCTGCACACCGAAAGGATATTCGAACATGATGTCAGTCGTTCCCTTCGAGTAGAAGGCCAGCTTTGCCTTCTCATGATCGTATTCACTCAGCGAGGAGGCGGGCAGGCCGATCGAGACCAGCCAGTCATGGCACCAGTCGATCCAGTAGCGGTGCCATTTCTCCCAGTCGTCATCCTCACTGATGAAGAACTCCATCTCCATTTGCTCGAACTCACGGGAGCGGAAAATGAAGTTTCGGGGGGTGATTTCGTTGCGGAAGGCTTTGCCAATCTGGGCAATGCCAAAGGGAATCTTCACCCGACCAGTGTCCACCACGTTGCGGTAATTCTGGAAAATCCCTTGGGCCGTCTCCGGGCGAAGATACGAAACCGATGAGGCATCCGCCAGCGGGCCAACTTTGGTTTCAAACATCAGGTTGAATTGACGCGGGGCCATCAACGACCCCGGCTTGCCCGTCGCCGGACTCGGAATCAAAGCGTATTCCTCGGGCAGCGCTTCGGTGTATTCCTGCAGAACCACTGGGTCCAGGTTGCCCTGACGGCCAAGCTTACGCTTCAGCTCGTTGGCTTTTTCGTCAGCCTGGGCTTGCATGTCGTCGGCTTCCTCCACCGAAACATAACCAATGGTCTCGCCATCCACCCGCACCGGTGCAAAAAACAACTGGTCCGCACGGTAGCGCTTCTTCGATTCCTTGCAGTCCACCATCGGGTCGGCAAAGCCATCGACGTGACCCGACGCCTTCCATATCTGCGGGTGCATGATGATGCTCGAATCCAGTCCGAGAACATCGTCGCGCTCGTGCACCAAGGCCTTCCACCAAGCGTCCTTGACGTTACGTTTCAGCTCGGCTCCCAAAGGGCCGTAGTCGAAGAAGCCGGCATAACCGCCGTAGATTTCACTCGACTGAAAAATGAATCCACGCCGTTTGCAGAGCGTGACCAAGGACTCCATTGAGGGAATCGTGCGATTGGATGGGTTTTCCGACATAGCCGCTGAAGATGTTGGGGGTTCGAAGATCCGTCAAGATTGAGCCGACTCTGCGCCAGTAATTTCAGGCGATTCGATCGCAGCGCGCAGCCGCAACAACACACGATCGCGACCGAGCACAACCAGCATCGGCACAAAATCAGGCCCGCCGGTGCAACCACTGACCGCAAAGCGGATCACCGGCCACCAGGGAAAGGGTTTCTCCATGCCGTGGGTTTCCGCCAAACGAACAAAGGCCTGTTCCAGTCCAGCCTGCGTCCAGTCCGCCTCTGGCACCTGCTCCAGAACCGCTAGCGCCTGCTGCAGTTTCTCGACGGTCGACGGTTTGCCGGCAAACTTTTTCAGCCCTTTTGGGTCGAGAGGAAACTTATCGGTAAAAAAATAAATCGAGAAATCGGGTAGGTCTTCGAGACTGTTGATCTTGTCCTGACAGATGCTCAACACCCGCTGCAGGTAATCTTCGTCTACATCCGCGCTGCACCAAGGGCGATCGGTCAATACCGGCCGCGCAAACCAGGCATAGGTCTCGACTGGCAGGTTCTTGAGGTATTCGAAATTGATGTGCGACATCTTTTGTTCATCGAAGCGTGCCGCACCCTTCTGCACGTCGGCCACATCGAATAATTCGATCAGTTCACCGATTTCAAGGACCTCGCGGTCATCCTTTGGATTCCAGCCCAGCAGCGCGATGGCATTGCGCACAGCCGCCGGAATAAAGTGACGATTCTGATACTCTTCGACCAACGATCCCTTGTCACGCTTGCTCATCTTACCCTTGCCCTGCGAGGGATCCTTCAGAATCAGCGGCAAGTGGGCGAAATACGGCACCGGCGCGCCAAAGGCTTTGAACAGTTCGACGTGTTTACTGGTGTTGCTCAAATGGTCCTCACCCCGGATGACGTGGGTAATTTTCATTTCAATGTCGTCGACCACATTCACAAAGTGGAACGTCGGCGAGCCATCCGAGCGGCAAAGCACAAAGTCGCGCGATTCCGCGCGAACCACGTCGCCGCGGATCAGGTCCTTGATCGTCACTGCCTCCGAGCGCACCTTTTCCACTTCCTGCTCAAGGTAGCTATCATACTCTGTGTAGCGCTCGCCAAGCAGGCGGAACCAGACCGCCCCATCCTTTTCATAGGCCCGTCCGGACTCCAGCAACTTGTCCAGATACTTGCGGTAGATCTCGCCGCGCTGACTCTGATAGTAGGGACCATAATCGCCGCCTATCTCAGGCCCTTCGTCCCAGTCCATACCGAGCCAACGCATGCCTGCCAGCAGCACATTCAGCGCCTCTTCAGTATTGCGGGCGGCATCGGTGTCCTCAATCCGCAGAATGAACTGACCCCCGGTATGGCGGGCATACAGCCAGTTGAACAATGCCGTGCGGGCACTGCCAATGTGGAAAAAACCAGTGGGACTTGGAGCAAATCGAACGCGAACGGTAGACATAATTCTTTCTAACTTGGACAAGCCGCCGCCCTTCGACAACTGAAAAGGCTGGGACGCCGAATGCTTGCAATAGCGCCCATCCTTCTCAGGATGGGCTTAATGATATCTGCTGAAATCGGGCGCTACAACACTCTGCCGGTCCTACGCGACGCGGGCTTCGGCCTCTACCTCGACGGCGGGGTGCTCGGCGATATCCTGCTGCCCAAGCGTTACATTCCGGAAGGCACGGAAATCGGCGACGCCATCGAAGTCTTCATCTATCGCGATTCCGAAGACCGCATCATTGCCACCACCGAAACGCCCCTGGCCCAGGCCGGCGACTTTGCCGCCCTCCAGGCGGTCGCTGTCAACAACACTGGAGCCTTTATGGATTGGGGCCTCGAAAAAGATCTGCTGGTCCCCTACCGCGAACAGCGTGACCCGGTCCGGGTTGGACGCAAATACCTGGTTTACGTCTATCTCGACCCAGTCAGCGAGCGCATCGTTGCCTCAACCCGGCTACGCCGCTACTTGAGTCAGGAGGCCCCTACCTATAAACCCGGCGAGCGGGTCCGACTGAGGGTCTGGCAGGACACTCGACTGGGCTTCGACGTGCTCGTCAACGACCGGCACTCCGGCGTGCTCTACCGCAATGAGATTTTCCAGAAGCTCCAGGTTGGCGAAGTGGTCGATGGCTTCATCAAACAGGTGCGTCTGGACGGCAAAATAGACTGCAGTCTGAAAGCCCCGATCGTCGAACGCATCGATCCGCTGGCGGAAAAAATTCTCGAAGCCCTGAAAGCTGCCGGCGGCAGCATTCCCTATACCGACAAAAGCCCACCCGAGGCTATCTACCGGAAATTCGGCTGCAGCAAACGCGACTTCAAAATGTCCGTCGGCCGCCTCTACAAACAACGCTTGGTCACCCTCGAAGGCCACGCCACCCGACTGATCGGCAAGGACGGCGTCTAGGTGGTGTGACCCACAACCTCAAAAGCGCCAGCTCAACTGGGTCGTCCAGTGGCGACGACTCGCGCGCACACCTGGGTAGTATTCGAAGCTGTCGTTGGTCAGGTTCTCCGCAACCAGGGACCATTGCCACTGCTCGGCGGCATCCAACACCCAATTCAGCCCAGCATTGACCGCGAAGCCTCGATCTGACCCTTGGCGCAAACTGTTGGCCGACTGCAGGCGCCACTCGGAATCGACCTGAAGGCTGAAGCGCGAATGCAGGGGAATGCGACCGCTGAAAGTGACGCGGTGACGAGCATAGTTGAGTGCATAGTAACTGGCATCGACGGCGGCCGACCCATAATCCGGGCTTTTATCGAGCCAGGCATAACCCACGGACCAAATACTGCCACGCACCCGGTAATCGACCAAGGCTTCAAATCCCCACACTTCAAGATCCACCGCATTGGCTTGACGAAAGCTGGGCGAATCGGTCGCGAAAGTCCAGTCGACCAGGGCATCGTCCCAGCGCCGAAAGCCCACTACACGCAAGGCGGCAGGCCCCCAAGCGGTCGACCACCCGAGTTCCAAAGTTCGAGCCCGTTCGCGGCCGAGATCGGAATTGCCGCCAAATGCGCCCTGGGGTGCTGAGTTCAGCGCGGTGTAGCCCGGCAATTGGGTCGCCTGAGTGGCTTCAAAATAGGCCTGCCAATGGCGCCCGTTGCCGGTCTGGTCCAACTGCATGCGCAGGAAAGGCGACACCTGACTGCCATCCCGGTTGCTGTGGTCCAGCGCAGCGCCGATCAGGCCTTGGGCGGACAGGGTGGACGAAAGCAGCCAGTCCTGCTCGTAACCAGCTGAGAAACGGGCATAGCTGCGCGAGTTGAAATCGCCGTGGATCAAGGAGGTGCTGTGGACAATCTCATCTGCCATCAAGGTCCAGCCCAACTGAATCCGCTGGGCCTCTGTCAGTGGCAGGCTGCCGTTGGCCTGTAGTCCAGCCACTTGGGTTTCATGCTGGAACAAAGCATTCGGTTGATCGCGGTTGAATTGGTAGTCGTCAACCAGCCTGCGCCAGAAGCCGCCAAATTCCCATAAGCTGCCGTTGTCGAGTTCCTGCTCATGCTGAAAACCGAGCAACGTCACTTGATAACGATCGGTTTCGTTCAAGGAACGAACTGTCGTGTAGAGTCCCGGCCAACCATAGAACTTGTCCATGTAACCGGCGAAAAAATCGGTCTGCGAACGCTCACCCCGGTGCTGAATTCGGCCGCTGAAGCGCTCGAACTCATAATCCCCGCGCGGAACGGAGCCATCGCCTTTGGCCATCGATCCCGAAACCTGACCAAACCAGCCCTCGCCTCGACCTGAATCCGCCAGGCGGACGCCTGCCAAAACACCAAATTGGCGGTGGTCATCGGAGCCAATGCCAGCACTGATCCGGCCACCCGCCTCAATTGGTGCCCAGGCATAGCGCACCGTCGCCAGCGACGCATTGAATCCACGCGCAGCATTCGAAGCGCCCAGATGCAAAAACGGCCCCGACAAAAATGCCGGATCCACCGGCAGTTCCGCTGAATAATGGCCCGTCTGCGGATCCAGAAGGGTCAAATTCCCCAATTGGAATCCCGTGCTTTCAAAAATGCCCCCGCGCACAGTGACATCCGCCTGCCGTTCCGGACCGCCCCGCGAATGGATGTCCACCCGCACATCCTGCCGCAAGGCACTGACCGGTTGGTCAAAACCAATCGCTGTCGACTCAATCGCCGCCGGCGCCATCACCGGAAACGGCAGGAGATCCTGAACCGGCTCCTCTGCCATCACCGGAACCCCGGCAACTGCCCCAGCACAAACAAATGCGAATCTATTCAGCTTCAGTTTCATTGCCCGCAGGATCAAAACAATCTGCAGCAACCTGACAACTGTTAATTTGTATTTTTACTTGGTTAACAATTGGCGCCACCCCCACTACCGTGCCCTCGCCTCCAGGCGCTCGAAAAGCCGGCCTCAGGACCAAACGAACTCAAACTCATTCAGCCCGGATTCTGCCCTGCTCGCGCAGTATACTTTCGAAGGCGCTGAGGAAGCTCCGCATTTCCTCTTCGGTCCCGATGCTGACCCGGGCCCATTCGGTCAGCGGAGGTGAAGGCCGACCGATAATGATGTTGCGGGCTTCCATCATCGACTGCAGTTCGCCAGCATCAATTCCAGTATGGATGAAAACAAAAGTTCCCTGGGGATCAGCGTATTCCAATCCCAGTTCATCCAGACGATCGGTCACTATTTTACGCACCCGAATGTATTCGTCCCGGTTGTATTCGATGTGAGCGGTGTCCGCCAGTGCCGCAGTGGCGGCGACGGTTGACAGCAGGTCCGGAGGTCCCATGTAAAACGGGCGGAGTTTGGCCAGAATGGACGGGTGGGCCACGCCGTAACCGATGCGTAGACCGGCCATACCGAATACTTTGGAGAAGGTTCGGCTCACAAGGACGTTCTCACTGGAACGAACGACTTCGATCATGGAGTTGCGCTGTAGTCCGCCATCGGAAACCTCAACATAGGCCTCATCAACGAAGACCAAAACGTCTTCTGGAACACTCTCGATAAAAGCCCTTAGCTCCACTGGGTCGACGAGAGTTCCAGTCGGGTTATTGGGTTGGCAGATATAGATCAGCACAGTGTTCTCATCGATAGCAGCCTGCATGGCTGGCAGGTCATGCGCGAGAGCATCATTGACTGGAACGTATTCGACCACGCCGCCACGCGCTTCGAAAAGGCGACTCAACTGCGTATAACCAGGATCAACCGTGATCATGTTCTTGCCTTCCTCGGCATAGGCAAGGGCCGCCATTTGCAGCACCGGGCCAGAGCCCGGCGTCACCAGAATCCAATCCGGAGGAACCTCTTCACGGGCCGCCAGTGCTTCGACAAGATCTCTGCCTTCCGTACGAGGGTAACGATTGCCCCGCTCCATCGCCTCCATCATTGCCATCTTGGCCTTCGGCGAGTAGCCGAAAGCGTTTTCGTTCCAGTTGATATAAATCGGTTCCGAACGGACCGCATCAATAGCATTTTCGGACCATAAGGGGACTTGAAACCATAGGCTGCCGACAAAGAGCCCAAAAAGGAGTTGGTTGGTTTTAAGTTTCATAGAGCATAGAGAGATTTAAGCTTGAGGCGAAGAGAAGCCATAGAGCCTATGCCCGGCGGAATCAAGCGCGCATTGCCTTGCGACCTCCCTGATTACACCAGCCCGGACGGAGCGGGGCCCTCCACCGGGTTTACCAGCCTGTCTTCAACTCACTACAAGGAACCACCAACGTCCAGCCCCCCCCTTGCAGCTTGACCCTTGAATGGCTGATTGGGAGACTCCGGCCCATGAAGGCATATGGATATACAGGAAACCGTCCATCTATTCCGCAATTTCGTCTGAGTCGCTTTCTTGGCGGGCTTCTAGTAGGGCTGGTTGGCTGTGCCTGGCTTGCAGCCGACGAAGTGACGGAGGCGGAAGAAGGGCGAGCTTATGTGTTTCTTTTGAGAAATGCGGCAGCGGGAGATGGAGAGGCTCAGTATGCTTTGGGGAAATTGTACCGGCTGGGCCAGGGCGTAGATGCGGATCTTGCAGAGTCGGCACACTGGCTCATTGCCGCGCATCAACGTGGTGTCAGCGCCGCTGAAGCGGAACTGGAGGACTTGCACGACAAGCTTCTGGAGAAGGCGAAAGCCGGCGAGACCGGAGCGCAGGCCGCGCTTGGCCGTCTGCATGGGACCGGTCTTGGTGTAGAGAGTGACAATGCGGAGGCGATGAAATGGTTCTCACTTGCAGCCAAAGAAGGCAATGCCTGGGCACAGAACGGCATTGGCTTTATCTACGAGCACGGCCGCGGGGTTGAGGTAGACGACACCGAGGCAGCAAAGTGGTATCGGCTTGCTGCCGAGCAGGGCAATCCTTGGGCTCAGCGCAACCTTGGGGCACGGTATTTACAGGGTCGTGGCGTCGAACAGGACGTCATAGAAGCCATCATCTGGTTTCGCCTGGCTGCGGAACAGGGGAATACTTGGGGTCAGCATCACCTAGGTGAGTTACATGAATCGGGCACAGGTGTTTCAGAAGATCCGGTAATGGCTTTCAAGTGGTATCACTTGTCAGCCATGCAAGGGCATGAAGGCGCCGCAAAAGGACGCGACAGGATCCGAACCCAATTGACTGCCGAAGAAATCGCCAAGGCATTGCAATTGAGCCAGAATTTCCAAGAGATGCTCGTCTCAAGGTAGGGAAGCGCCGCCGGCGGTTCCGCAGAGAGGCAGGGGATCTCCTACTTCCTCCAGCGGCACCCTCGGCGAGGCTGCCCTACCTTTTTGTCTTCCCTACCTTTTTGTGGCTGTTGTGATCATTCTTTGGGCATTGCGTGGATTTGCCGTGTCTGCTAGTCAAAGCGGCAAATGAAAGCTGAACTCGACAAACAGTGGTTGCCAGTGCGGCCGAGGCGTCTGCGCGGGAGTGCGGGGGTCAGGGCAATGCTAAGGGAATGTAGGGTGACAACGGATGACTTGATTCAGCCGTTGTTTGTGATTGATGGAGAGGGGCCTGCGGAGACGATTGACTCGCTGCCGGGGCAGAAACGATTGCCGATCAAGGACCTGGTTCAGGAATGCAGGGATCTGCAGGAGCTGGGGATTCGGGGGGTCGCGCTGTTTCCTTCGCTGGATCCTTCGCTGAAAACGGAGGAGGGCAAGGAGGCTTTGAATCCGGATACGCTGGTACTGCGTGCGGTAAGGGCGGTTCGGGGGGCTTGTCCGGATTTGCTGATTCTGACGGATATCGCACTCGATCCCTATACGACGCACGGGCACGACGGGGTGCTGAATGCTGCGGGGGATGATGTGGACAACGATGCAACGGTGCGGATTCTCTGCGAAATGGCGGTGTTGCACGCGGCGGCGGGGGTGCCTTTTGTGGCGCCGTCGGATATGATGGATGGGCGCGTTGGAGCGATCCGGGCTGCGCTCGATGCGGCGGGGCACAGCGGAACGGGAATTGTGGCCTACTCGGCAAAATTCAATAGTGCTTTTTATGGGCCCTTCAGGGATGCGGTGGGAAGTTCAAAGGCAGCGGGGACGCGGTTGCTGAGCAAGGCGACGTATCAATTGGACCCCGCCAATCCGCGCTCGGCGGAGATCGAACTGACTCAAGACGAGGCAGAAGGGGCGGATGTGTTGATGGTGAAGCCGGCTGGGGCTTACCTGGATATCATTCGCATGGCCCGGGAAATGAGTCAGCAACCGATTGCAGCCTACCAGGTGAGTGGTGAATACGCGCAGATCCATGCCGCAGCTCAGTTGGGCTGGCTGGACCTGAAATCGATTCGGGACGAAAGCTTGCTGGCGATAAAACGGGCGGGGGCGGATTGGATTCTGACTTATTTCGCCTGCGATTTTGCCAGGGACTGTCAGGGCATGCGCTGAACAAAGCTTTCCCACTCGTCGAGCACCCGGCCTTCGCTGTCCTTCAGGCGGGCGATCCAGGCCAGAGGGCGAACAGTGCGACTTGGCCAGTCGTCGCCAGTGACCCCGCAGTAAATCCAGCCGCCGCGCACGCGCAGGGCATCTGAGAGGAGAAAAACCAGTTGCTGGGTGTCCTTGCTCTCAGTGGTGATGACTTCGATCTCGACCGAGTGCACATCCGAACGGGCAACAGAACGGGTCAGGTTGATCAGAAAATACTGTCCGTCTCGGTTGTCAGGATCGGTCCGGATAATAGTTCGCCGGCCGGGTGCCTCGCGTCCGGTAAAGAACTCTTGGATGCGCTGAAAACTGCCGGTTTCCCGGTATTCACTGTAGGCCACTTCAATGGTGGCTGCCGACAGCATGGGCGCCGCTATGAGCGCCAGAGCGCAAAGGATTGTCCTGATCCGGAACATGCGGCAATGATTGGCCTATGCGGCAGGAGGCGTCAAGCTCACGTAATACCCCGCAGGGCCGGAGCCAGGTAATCGAGCAGCTCGCCGCTGACAACGGCCGCCTGCCCTTGCTCACGGGCCCAGAGGTCGGCTGCGGAACCGTGCCATAGGGTTGCCAGGGCGGCGGCCTGCAGAGGCTGTTGAGGGTGCTGGGCGAGGCAGGTGGCAAGGATGCCGGCCAGGAGGTCGCCACTGCCACCCCGCGCCAGAACCGGACCACCAGTGGGCACATCCAGAACCTGTTCACCGTCGGAGACGCGGGTCAGTGGGCCTTTAAGCACGGTCGTGAGGCGGTATTTCTGACAAAATCCGCGAAAGTCGTCCGGGTCCCAGCTGTCCACCGGTCGACTGCGAAGGCGCTGAAATTCGCCCCAATGGGGGGTGATGACAACCGGACCGGATTCGCGTGGACGCGAGACAATGGCGCTGAGGACGTCCATCTGCAGGGCGCTGGCATCGAGCACCAGCGGCAGCGGGCAATCACGGATAATCCGACACAACAACAACATCGAGGCGCGGTCAGTGCGCAAGCCCGGGCCGATCAGTAGGGAATCGGCGCGGTCGGTCAACCGCTGGACCAGTTTGCCTACATCCGGCTCCAGCGATCCTTCGATATTCACCGGTACCGGTTGCCACATGGCCTCAGGCACGCTGGCAGCGACCTCACTGCAAATCGTGCGCGGCATCAAGGCAGTTACCAAACCGGCGCCGCTGCGCAGTGCGGCCTTAGCTGCGAGAATACCGGCTCCTGGCATGTTCTGCGAGCCGGCCAAAACCAACACATGTCCGTAGCTACGTTTGTCTGACGCAGCCGGACGCAGGCACCGGAGTGATTTCAGCGAAGATGGCAACAAGACCTGTCGTCCGGTGGCAACGGCAGGCAGCGGAATCTCCGGCACGGAAATCCAGCGTAGGCGCCCTACCCACTTCGCCGCATCGGGGCTGAGGACGGGTGCCTTCAGCATGGCAGTGCCGTAGCTGAAATCGGCGCGCAGGCAGCTGCTCGCAGACTCGTCCCCCATTCCACTGGGCAGGTCCACTGCAGCGCGCAGATCGACGTCCAGATCGGTCCGGTTAGCCCAGTCGATCAATTGCTGATACTCCGCGCGCAGCGGCGGCTTGAAGCCGAAGCCGAGCAGACCATCGATGAGTAGTGTCCAGGACAATGCAGCCCATTCCTCAAGTGCATCGACTGAGCTGAAACTCTGCAGCTGGAAATCCGTGCACTTAGCCTCCAACTCTTCCAGGGCTTGGGCAGCCAGAGGCTTGAGCCGCTCGCGGACTCCGGCCAAGATCACAAGCATACTGGACTGCGGACGCGCCTCAACGCAGATTCGGGCAGCATGAAAGGCATCGCCGGCATTGAAGCCGTTGCCCGCCAGCACCAGAATGCGCGGACGCTCGGGAAAGTCCGCCAACTCGCGGTAATCGGCGAGCAAGGCCCGCCCGATCCCCTCTCCGGCGCTGCGCATGGCCCGCTCAGTTTTCGCATCGTCACCTGCGAGCACGGCAGCTTCGTGGGCACCCGCCTCTGCACAGGATACATGAGGATGAGTCAGCAAATGCAATGTCATACCCTTACGGTTTCACTCACTTTGACGAAAGCGCAAGTGCTTATAGGGTTGATCGCCCAAGCGTTTCGGTTCCCAGCCTTCCACCGCCGGATGGAGCAGGTACATCAGGTGGCTCCAACTCAGGGGAATGATCGGCAGTTCGCGCATCAGATAAGCCTCCACATTCGCCAGCTCCCGCAAGCGTTGTTCAGCATCCGCCAGAAAAAGGCTGTCGCGCAGCATCTGGTCATAAGTCTCGGAAGCGAAACCCGTGCGGTTGTTGCCATCACCGCTGCGAAAGATCTCAAGGAAAGTCGCCGGATCCAAATAGTCACCCACCCATGAAATCAGGAAAAAGTCAAAATTACCGCTGTCCATGTCGCTGATCAGCACCTGCCATTCGCGGTTCTGAATCTGCACCCGAATGCCCAGCTCCTCTGCCCACATTGACTGCAGCACTTCGGCCAATGTGCGGGAGGTGTCGACATTGGCGACCACCATGTTGAGCCGTGGAATGCCCTCGCCACCGGGGAAGCCCGCCTCCTCCAGCAGCTTGCGGGCTGCCGCAGGATCGTGCTCCAAGTGCTTCTGATACGGATAGCCCTCAATGCCCGGCGGCACAAAGCCCTCGGCGGCGCGGCCACTGCGGGTGACCCGCTCGACAATGCGATCGCGGTCAACGGCGAGAGACAGCGCCTCGCGCACCTTTGGATTGGACAGCACCTCGTGATTCAGGTTGAGGCCGATGTAGCCAGTAGCGAAAAACGGATCCTCGCGAAAGGCCGGGTCCTCGCGCTCGCGGTATTGGTCTCTTGAATTGAATGGAACTGTATCCGTTTTGTGCAGCTGGCCGGTCTGGAACATGCGCTCCTCCGTCTGGCGGTCCTGAATCGGATAAAATTCAATCGCCTGCAGCTCGAGTTGATCGACATCCCAGTAATAGGAATTTTTCGCGACAGTAATGCGCTGGTTGGGACGCCATTCAACCAGAATGAACGGTCCGTTGCCAACGTGGTTCGAAGGCAGCGTCCAACCGGTATCCCGGCGCGAGAAGGCATCAAAGGCTTCAATTGTCCGCTGGTGCAGCGGAAACCAGGTGTAGTGGGTCAGCATCAAAGGAAAATGCGGCGTCGGACCCTGTAGGCGGATCTCGAGGGTATGCTCGTCGAGGGCTTCAACTCCCACCTCATCAAAATTCTCGAGCTCGCCTTCGTGATAGGCCTGGGCACCCTCCATCACGTAGAGCATGCTGGCATAGGGAGCACCGAATTCCGGATTGAGGATGCGCCGGTAGGCGTAAACAAAATCGTTGGCGGTGATCGGGTCTCCATTACTCCACTGCGCTTCACGCAGGTAAAAGGTCCAGACCGAATAGTCCGCATTGGACTCCCAACGCTCCGCCACTCCAGGCTCCACATCGCCGCTGTCACTCGGATGCTCCGACACCAAGCCTTCGAGAATGGCCTTGATCACCCGGTATTCTGGAAAGCCCGTCACCACATGCGGATCAAGCTCGCGGGGCTCGGATCCGTTGTTGATCATCAAAACCCGATCATTGATCGCCTTTTCAGCCGGCGTCTCACGCGGTCCACAGCCGATAATCGTAAACAATCCGGCAGTAACCAGAGCGAACAACATCCACGGATTCGGCTTCATAGCAAAACTAAAGAATTCCATTCACAGCAGGTCAATGGCGAATCGCGGGAACCTTCATGGTGAAGGAACAGATATTGTCGGAGCCCAAGGCCCTGGGAGTACCGGCCCCGAAGGTTAGAACATACTGAAAAACGCGATACTCTCGACAGCTACCCAGCCGAGGCCGGCCATGGTTCCCATCATAAGGAGGCTCGCCAGGATGCGCCGAAAACGACGGGAGCTGCCCCGGCCGTTGTGGGAAGTATCCAGAAAATTTATGCCGTAAGCCGTACAGAAGAAACCCGGACCGAAGGTCTGCCGGTAACTACGACGGTCCATCCGGTAACGGGTTCGGCTCATTTTGCGATGAGCCCTCCACTGGAAAAACTTGTGTAACATGCAAAGGAGCAACGTGATGTAAGCAAATCATACGGCGTTTGCCAACTCTTAATTAAGCTAATTCAGCGCATAATACTTAATTCTTTCACTGACTATTAGTTGTATTTCAAGGTGGTTTGGTTCATTCTTTTTCAATATGATGCGAATCGCCCTAGTCGGCACCGGAATAGCCGGTATGTCCTGCGCCCATAAGCTGTATCCACATGCGGAGATTTCCCTGTATGAGCGCGAGGATCGGGTCGGTGGACACACCCATACGGTCGACGTGAAAGAAGGTGATCGCTCCATAGCCATGGACACCGGTTTCATGGTCTACAATGAGCACACCTACCCGCTCCTGGTGCGATTGTTCAACGAACTGGGTGTAGAGACGATGGAGACCGATATGTCTTTTGCGGTGCACCACCGTCCCGATCAGCTCTACTTCAAAGGCAGCGATCTCTCCAGCCTGTTCGCGCAGAAGCGCAATCTGCTAAGGCCCGTTTTTTGGCGGATGATCAAGGACATCCTCAAATTCAATCGCTCGGCCCTGGCTTTGCTCGGAGAACCAAGACAGATCGAACTGAGCTTGAGCGCCTTTGTGCGAAAGCTCGGACTGGGCCAGCCCTTTCTCAATTACTACCTGCTGCCCATGACCTCGGCGATCTGGTCGACGCCGCCGGATGAAATGCTGGAATTCCCAGCCCTGACTCTGATCACCTTCCTGCGCAATCACGGCCTACTGGGTGTGAATTCCCATTTCCAGTGGCGCACAGTGCGCGGCGGCAGCCGCAACTACCGTGATCGCCTAATCGCGCCCTTTCTGGATCGTTTTCAGCTAAGTCGCCCGGCCCGCAGAGTCCGGCGAACAGAATCGGGGGTGGAGGTTGTCGACGAAGATGGCCGCAGCGAAAGCTACAACGCGGTGGTGCTGGCCACCCACGCCGACGAGGCCCTGGCCCTGCTGGAGACGCCGGAACCGGATCAACAACGCCTGTTATCGGTCTTCAACTACAGCGACAATAGCATCCTGCTGCACACAGACAGCGATGTCATGCCACCATCGAAGAAGGCCTGGGCGTCTTGGAATTATTGTTTGGATACCAACAGACAAGGTCAGGTGGAGGCATCGACCCACTACTGGATGAACAGCCTGCAGAATGTATCCGACCAGGTGCCCTATTTTGTATCGGTCAATGGCCAGGACCTGATCGACCCCGACAAAATCCTGCGCCGCATGCGCTACAGCCATCCTCAGTTCAACCGCAGTACGGCGGTGGCACAAAAAGAGCTTCACCAGCTCAACCAGAACGGCCCAATCTATTTCTGCGGGAGCTATTTTCGCTACGGTTTCCATGAGGACGCACTGATGTCCGGATACGCCGCCGCTGAACGCATCCTCAACCCAAGCGCAGCCAATGAGCCACTGCCTTTATGACTGCAAGGTGATGCACCAGCGCATGCAGCCGCAGCGCTATGGTTTCACCAGCGGTATGTTTATGTTCAAGCTGGACCTCGATCGCATCCCTGAGCTAGTCGAGGAACTGCCGATCCTGAGCCACAACCGCAGCAACATCTACAGTTTCCACGACAAGGATCACCTCTGGCTGGGGCGGCCAACCCTGCGGGAGAATGTCGAGGCATATCTTGTGGAACAGGGCATCAATGAGCGCCCAGCGCGCATTGAGCTGCTGACCAGCCTGCGGGTGATGGGCTATGTATTCAATCCGGTCAGTTTCTATTTTTGCAGCCGGTCCAACGGCTTACCGCTATGCATCATTGCCGAAGTCCACAATACTTTCGGCGAGTTGAAACCCTTTCTGTTGCGACCGGAGGACTTCAATGGCAAGCGCTTCGAAGCGGAGCGGGTCAAACATTTCTACATCTCCCCCTTCAGTGAACTCGATCCCCTGCTGCAGCTGCGGCTGGAGTTTCCGGGCGAACACCTGGCCCTTTACGTGAACAGCCGCCACCGCAGCGAAACCGCTCCCTTCTTTCGCTCGTCGTTGACCGGCAGGAAACGACCACTCACCCAGATTGAGTTGCTTCGATTCAGCTTCCGTTTTCCATTTATAACCGTCAAAGTCATGGCACTTATCCACTGGCATGCACTGCGGCTATACTTACGAAAAGCACCTCCCCACTCAAAATCGGAACATCCGGAATTGCAGCGAGACATTTATCCCAAATGGAATCAAACGCCCAACAATCGACCGCCCAACTGAGCATGAAAGAGCAGTCCCTGCAGATCGAAGACAACAGCCTGGAGTGGCAGACCGCCAAACCAACCAGGGGCAGTGCACGCCTGCTACAGACGCTTTTCCTGAAACTGCTGGGACGCTTCAACGAAGGCGAGCTAACCGTTATCTTGCCGGACGGCCAGCGCCACTGCTTTGGCTCCAGTCCCGAGCCCAAGGGTCTGCTGAAGATTCACAACAAGGCATTTTTCAAGAAAGTTCTATTTTACGGAGAGGTCGGTTTCGGCGAGTCCTACATGGCGGGCGACTGGTCGTCTCCGGATGTGCCGAAGGTGCTGCATTGTTTCATTGCCAATCTGGAGACCGTGCCCGGCATGAGCGGCTCCAGGGAGCGCTTCAGCCTGTTCAACTTTCTCGACATCACCAACCGCGCATACCACTGGTTCCGTCGCAATACCCGCAGCAACAGCCGCCGCAACATCCAGGCCCACTACGATCTGAGCAATGAATTCTACCGCCTCTGGCTCGACCCAACCTGGACTTACTCCAGCGCCTACTTCGAAAGGCCGGACCAGGAATTGGCCGATGCCCAGCAAAGCAAATACCGCAAACTCGCTCGCAGTCTCGGCCTGCGCCCCGGCATGGAGGTGCTTGAAATCGGCTGCGGCTGGGGTGGCTTCGCCCTGCTCGCAGCCCGCGAGTTTGGCGTCAAGCTGACCTGCGTCACCCTATCCGAAGAACAGCTCAAACTTTCCCGCGAACGCATCGCCGCAGCCGGCCTGCAGGACCGGGTCGAAGTCCGCCTCCAAGACTACCGCGAAATCAAGGGTCAATTCGACGCCATTGTATCCATTGAGATGCTGGAAGCCGTCGGCCACCACTTCCTGCGCGGTTATTTCCAACAGTGTCATCGCCTGCTAAAGCCTACAGGCCGCCTCGGCCTGCAAGTCATCCTCTGTCCCGACAGCCGCTACGACGCCATGCGTAAATCCGTCGACTGGATAAAACGCCACATCTTTCCCGGCGGCCAACTGCCTTCCTACTCTGCCATCCAGCACGCAGTGCAATCCACCGGCGACCTCTTCCTGCAAGGCTTCGACTCCTTCGGCAACCACTACGCCCAGACCCTCAAAATCTGGCGCAAACACTTCAACGAACACCTCGAATCCGTCTACCAACTCGGATTCGACGAAACCTTCGCCCGCAAATGGGACTACTACCTCGCCTACTGCGAAGCGGCCTTTGCCAGCCACAACATCACCGTCAGCCAAATGGTCTTTTCGCGTCCAAACAATCGAGAATTTTTGATGGAAACCCAACCGATTGGGTAAAATAGCCCCTCAAGGCAGGGCAGCCTCGCCGAGGGTGCCGTAATCCAGAAAACGCTCCTGCTTTAATCCAACGGAACCGTCGGCGACACTTTCCTACCCAGTCCATCTGATTTACTCAACTCCCTCGCCAACTGGCCTCCGATCAATCCCAGCAACACGGCGTTAAAAGCAATGTGCAGTAAGGGATTCGGAAAGACCAGCCAGTCACCGAAACAGCCACAGTCGGCGTCGATGCCCATAGCGTGGGCCAGCAGGATAAAGGCGATGAAGAAGGCGGTCATGAGACCGAGCATCAGCAGTGCCCCGGAACGGAGGCGCCCGA
>JBJHBN010000003.1:0-16960 GCA_050485505.1 Opitutales bacterium
GTCCTGGCATGGGAGAGGCGATCGCTATGGGCGTCGCGCCCACGGAGTTCCGCATGGAGGGGGATTCGATTGCCGAGGTGCAGGACTTTTTCAGTTTTGATGACCTGAATGAAAATCCACGCCTGTTGAGCACACCGCACTTTCGCTTTCCTCGGGCACTGGAACGACGGGGTGTGCGGGAAGGCGAGGTGATTGTCGAAATCGATATCCTGCCTGACGGCCAGGCCGAGTTGATCCGGATCGTTTCATCGACCCATACTGAGCTGGAGCCGGTGGCTGTGCGCATCATTGATCGGGCCCGTTTCAGCCCACCCATCGTCGAAGGACAGGCCCGTAGGGTTCGGGGACATTTCCCCTTGGTTTTACAGAATTAAAAAACATGAACACAACAGCAAACGCAGCACTGGCGTACTGCCCATGGCTCTGGGTGGTGGGACTACTCATGACGCCCCTGGCCCTCTGCGCCCAGCCTTTTTCCTTGAGTGATTCTTCGCCGGACAGCGAACAGTCCAGGGCTCGCTTCCTGGCAAGTTACGGGGTGAATTCAGATGTCGAGCCCAGCTTCCAGCCTGAGGACCGGGTGCTCTATGAATCCATCCAGCCCTATTTGCGTGAAAACCCACGGCGTGCGGTTCAGGAGGTTGAACGTGTATTGGGATCCGCGGACAACCCGGCCTTTCGTTTCCTGCTGGGTAATTTGTATTACGAGTTGAATGAGTTCGATCAGGCCGAGCGAGCCCTGCTCCAGGCGATCGAAGCCTTTCCGGATTTTCGCCGTGCCTACCGTACCCTGGGCCTGATCCACATCCAGCAGGGTCAATACCCCGAGGCCATTGAATCCTGGTTGCATGTGATCCGGCTGGGTGGTGGCGACGCGCAGAGCTACGGGTTGCTCGCCTACGGATACCTCGCGACCGGCAGAGCATACAGCGCCTTGTCCGCCTATCGGATGGCCCGCGTCTTTCGGCCGGACAGCCTCGACTTCCGCCGGGGCGAGGCGCAAAGCCTTATGGAGCTCGGCGAACATCGCAAAGCCATTGGCTTGTTCGACGAACTGATCGCCGATCATCCAGACATCCAGGACTTCTGGTTGCTTCAGGCAAACCTCTATCTTCAAGTCGAAAACTACGATTCAGCGATCGAGAACCTTGAAGTTCTGCACAGTTTCGCCGCTGGCAGCGTCGATAGTCATTTCATGCTTGGGGACTTGCATTTGCGGGACTACAACACCGCGCTCGCCCTTCGCAGCTACAGGGCCGCCGTCCAGCACCAGGATTACGCCCCGCGAAACCATTCCCGTGCCCTGCAAGCTTTGCGCAACCTTGTCGATCAAGACCAGGTGGAGGCGGCCTCCGCCTTTTATGACCTCCTTCAGGGATCCATGGGCTCGGACCTCAGCGAGCGCGACCAGGAGTCTCTCGAATGGATTGAGATACGCCTGGCACTGGCCAGCGGCGAACGTTCGGAGGCCTTCACCCGGCTCAAAGCACTGGTCGATCGCAGCCCCTTGCACGCCGAGGCATTACTTCTGCTCGGGGCGCTTTACCAGGAATCGGAGGACTATGCCGAGGCCGAGTTCAACTTTGAACGTGTGCTTTCGATCTCCCACCGCCGAACCGACGCGCTCATCGCCCTCGGCCGCATGGAAGTCGAACGCGGCAATTGGGACGCTGCTCTTCGCTACCTGCGCGACGCCGAACGTTCATCCCCGCGCCGCGGGCTAAGGCGTTATATAGAGTCTATCCAAGCTGCCGCCTACTCCACGAAGCCCTGAAATTACAGCTCTTCGCCGTCTTCTTCCAACTCGAGCTCCTCAATAAAGGCATCAACCACCTTTTCGACTCGTTCCTGTAGACGACCGATCATAGGAATCATATGTGATTGCAGAGTGGACATCGTACGCTGAATCAACTCTGGCTGGCGATCGACATACATCTGGCCGACCGCACTGCGGTAAAACTCCACCAGCTGGTCAATGTCGTCCTGAGTAAACACATCCTGATACACAGGAACGTATATGCCCATCAGAAAGTCCCAGTTCATCTCCTCTTCGAAGAACTGAATCAGCTCCCGGTTCAAGCGTCGGCTCATTTCCATCGCCTGTTCCTGATTCTCCAAATCTTTGAGGAGTTCCGTGGAGTTGGCGTTCATCATGGCTTCCATCTGGCCCCAGACGGATTCGAGAATCTGTTTGCCTCCGGACAGCTCCATCAGCTCATGGATGGACTCTTCGGAGGGCTTTTCGGCGAGCAGAGCAAGTGGCAGTATAAACGACAGAATGAGGGTATATAATTTCATCTTTGACAATATTAGGGTTTAAAGGAGGCACACTGACGCCTTGAAAGGTAATGTAAAGGTGTAAAATACACCTCGTTTCAGCCTTTTTAGTCGAGGTATGGTTTGAACCCTTGCGAGAGTATTTCCTCGCTCTCGTCCTGCCTCCCCATTCGAACAAAGCGGGCGCAGATGCCGAGTCTGTCGGCAAAGCGCAAGCCTTCCTCAAACCCCATCACAAACAATGCGGTTGCAAGGGCATCGGCGCGCATACAGCTGGGGTCGACCACTGAGACTTCAATCAGGCTGCTGTCGCGCATGTCGATGTTTTGGGGATCGATGATATGCCCTTGGCGCGTGTGGCCTTCGGTAATCTTTCGGAGGGCATTGCCAGAGCTGGCGACCGCCAGATCGCACAAGGCCAGCGCGGTCTGGTGTGGGTTGAACTGACACCACCAAGGTTGCCCATCCGGCTTGCATCCACGGCCGTAAGCCTCGCCGCCGATTTCTATCATAAAACTACGGGCGCCCAGCTCGACCAAGGTTTTCGCTGCCAGATCCACCGCATAGCCCTTGGCGATCGCACAGAGGTCTATCTCACTGCATCCGTTCTGGTAGATCTGCGGCAGAGTGGGGTGTACTCGCAGTTCCTTCCAGTTCGATTGCCTCATTCGCCGACGGGCGATCGTTTGACGCACGGGCAAAGACTCACTGTGGACCAACTCCCGGGGCCCAAATCCAAGTGCATTTACCGCAGCGCCCGAACAAGGATCGAAACGTCCCAAGCTGAGTTCGGCAATCTCGATGGCCTGGCGAAGCACTCGTTCGATGTCTTTCGACAGCGCCACCCAGGTATCTGCCGAGGCCCGGTTGAAACGGTTTAAATCCGAATCCACTTCCCAGGGACTCATCTGCCGTATAACCCGCTTAAAGACTTCATCAATTGCGGCCCGCACTTGCTGCTGGTCAAGGGACGAAAAAGGGACAAGCCGTAGTTGCCAGCTTGTCCCCATGGTGTCCCCACCCATGATCCAAACCTCACCCGCGGCTGACGGTGCATCGAGCTGTGTAGGATCAATATTGGGTGGAATTAGAACGGTACGACTCATCGTTTAAATCAACGTAGAATGCAACGGCGGCGCTTCGAATGACATTGTCGCTTCCATCGACCCTTTCATTTCACTGTGGAAGCACTTCGAAGGTAGAAGTGTAAGAATAGGAAATCGCCAGAGGCTTGCCGTCGAGTGATCCAGTATCGGCCCGGGTCGAAGTGTTCAGCCAGTAGTATCCTGGCTCCTCAAAGATCAAGCTGATTTGACCTTCGCTGTCGGTCTTCAGCTCGATTACGCCCGGATCGTCCCGGTAGCGATCGTCGCCGCGGATGATGGTGATCTCTACGTCGGCCTGCGGTTTGCCGTCCACAAGGAATTTGAAAGTCACGGCTTCGTTGGTGTAGAGATCGTTGGGGTGGGTGATGGGAACAAACTCAATGCCCTCATTGTTCGGCGTGAAAATAGCTTCACTTGGTGCCCCACAGGTCACATAGGTTTCGAGCTGGCTTGCGGTTTTGCGCAGTTCCAGATCCTCGTGCTCAAACAGTCCGTCCGCGCGGAAGGTTTCGAGGTCCCCGCGGCGCCGCATGCGCTCACCGTTTTCGGTCCACTGCGCAAAGTAGCCTGTGCGCGGGGCGGCGATCCGGTAGGTGCCTTCGGTGTTCAGCGGTACATCGAACACCGTGCGAACCTGACCTCGCTGGACATTGTCGATTTCGACCTTCTCGCCCTGTGGAGATGTAACCACGATGCTGTCTGGATTCATCGGACGGTAGTTTGCATAGAAGAGGTCGTTCGAGACCACAGCATCGACACTGATCCATTGCCCCGTCCCGGAGAGGGTTGAGCTGGACGGCAGTATCCAGGCCCGGTGTGCGTGCAGGCTGCTGGACATCAATGCGAGGCCGATCAGATTTGTGAGAATGAGGGTGCGTAGATTTGGGATGTGTTTCATGGTTTTTGAATACTGAAGGAAATGCTGCCCAGTTCGCGTTCGCCCTGGGCGGTTATTGGCTCGATGGCTTCACCATTCCAGTGGAACGGGAGCGTGAGAATTTCTCGTCCACCCACTTCACGTGCGGCTTCGACGATGAAAAAGTAGTCACCTTTTGGGAGGTTGAAGAAATCGGTTTCGTCTGAATTGAAGCTCAGTTGATGGGCTCCGGGAGGCCGGGTGGGTGCGCTGACACCATCCACCGGAAGTTTCAGGGATCGCCCGGATTTACGCCACCACTGGCGCAGATCCTTTAACCAGGTCTCGCCTTCAGCGTTCGCCATGTTGATGTCATACCAAACGGACAGATTGGCAACCGCTTGGCGCTGGCCGTTTTCAATCCACAACGCGACGTAAGGTCGATGATATTCGGCTACATTCAGGCGCGGCACTTCGATACTGGTTTCAATCTGCAGTGCTCCTGCAGTCTGGCTGAGCATGCTGGTTGTGGCCGCAATTACCCAGGGTGGCAGTGAGTTTTTGATTTTTATTTCCATGGTGGTTTTCAGTGAACAAAAAATACTATCAACAGGAGAGGGATCAGAAAACCGGAGGCCACCACTGGCCAGGTCATCGGTCGTCGGCGCGCGTGTACGAACAGTAGGACCAGGCCTGTGATGCAGACCACGATTGTTGCGACCGAGAACACATCCAGAAATATGGACCATGCCAGACCTGTGTGTCGGCCTTTGTGCAGGTCGTTTAAATAAGAGATCACCCCGCGGAAGGTACTCTCGTAGTAAAGTGTGCCGGAATCCCGATCAATTTCCATCCAGGCATCCCCTCCAGGTCTGGGTAAGCTGATATATAGATCATGCTCGCTCCATTCAATCGGCCGATTAGCCACATTGACCCCGAGTTCTGCTCTTAGCCAGCTTTGCAACTCTGCGGAGATTTCGTCCCTAGGCCTGCCCTCCACCCAAACTTTGTCCAGCAGCTCTTCCGGCAAAACCGCTTCCACAATCGTTGTCCTCGGCTCTGCCTGAATCCGCCCCGCATGGTTCAGGGTAATACCCGTAAACGCGAACAACAACATCGACACCAATGCAATCGCACTGCTGACCCAGTGCCACAGGTAGAATTGTTTGGTGAAAAATGCTTTCCAGCGAAATCGTTTCGTTTGTCCCATTTTGAAGACCATAAATGAGACTGAATCTCTTTTTCTGTGGCAACCGCTGAGCTTGTCCAATTCGCTGAAAAGATGTCCAAATTCTTCGCCCTTAGTTTTACACATTTCTCGCTCGACAGCCATCCCCCTTTCTTGCAGCCTCGGGCCGAAAGACACGAAATCCATCAATACCATATGCCCTTCATCGGAATTGGATGCTCCCGTATTTTCAACACCCGTGTACAAACTACCTAACGCTCTGCTCTCCAGCTTGTTGGAACATAGATTCGAGATAAAAAGGAGTATATATGAAGTGGATTGCGGCCAAGTTTTCGACATTTATAGTTATATTGGTGCTTGTTGTTGCAGCATGTAACAATCCGCAACCCGAGGTGAGATTAAATAAGATTCCCCGCTCGATTCTGCAAATAGAAGGCGGAAAATCGGAGTTTGGTTTCTACTACCGAAGAATGGCTGAGCGTATTGACAGGAAGTGGAGGCAGTTGCTATATGACATGGAATCGTTCCCAGAATTCGTTGAGGATATTTCTATTCGTTTTTTTATCGATGAGAAGGGGAGGGTGGATCTGCTCGAAGTCGAGAGGTTTGGTATTTCCGAGGCACTTGTTGGAATTGCCATAGAATCGATAGAGGGATCTGCACCATTTCAGCCATGGACAAAAGAAATGAAGGAAAAGCTGACAGGACCATTACCTTGTAAAATTACCTACCACTTTGTTGAACTGAATGACATGTGATGGCACTAAAAATTGCCGCGGCTGTAGATGTGCTGGGCTGGACCTAGTGGTGTGACTAAAGTTATTTCCACTAGACCGATCTATCCTGCTTCTGAGGCCATCATCAGCCAACAAATCGGTGGTCGTAGTCCCCCGTAGCGGGACACCTTCGTTTTGTGCAGGCCAAATGAATTTGAGGGCAGATACCTTTTTTCGGAAAGAATCATCGTGCAAAGGGCTTGAGTGTGCTCTTTATGAAGGTATGGAGAAAAAACCTTTTTCAGAATTGGGCTTGAGTTCGGAATCTCTGAAGGCTGTTGCCGCTATGGGATTCGAGGAAGCGTCGCCGATTCAATCCGCCGCCATTCCTGCATTGCTCACGGGACGGGACATGGTCGGGCAGTCGCAAACTGGTTCTGGAAAGACGGCTGCTTTTGCTCTACCGGCAATCGAATTGGCTGATCCGTCGATCAAGGCCACCCAAGTGCTCATCCTTTGTCCGACCCGTGAATTGGCCGTTCAGGTTGCGGAAGAGACGGCCAAGTTGGCCGCCTTCAAAAAAGGGCTGCGGGAACTCCCTATTTATGGGGGACAGTCTTATGATCGCCAATTTCTCGGACTAAAAAAGGGTGCCCATATTGTCATCGGTACTCCCGGTCGGGTGATTGACCACATTGAGAAGGGAACGCTCAAGCTGGATCAATTGCGCATGATCATCCTGGACGAGGCGGATCGCATGCTCGACATGGGTTTTCTCGAAGACATTCACCGGATTCTCAGCGAGATGCCGGAAGAGCGGCAGACCGTTCTTTTTTCCGCCACCGTCCCGGCTCCTATCCGTGATCTGGTAAAGACCTTCACGCGCGATCCCGAATGGGTGAAAATCCAGACCCCCGAGCTGACGGTGCCCGAAATCGAACAGGTATGGTATGAGGTGCATCGCCGAACTAAGGTCGAAGTGCTCTGTCGCCTGATAGATATGGAAGACATCCGCTATTCGATCATTTTCTGTGCAACCAAAATGATGGTTGATGAACTGGTTGAGCATCTTGTGGCCCGTGGATACATGGCGGATAAATTACACGGGGACATGAGTCAGGCCATGCGCGAACGGGTCATGAACCGCTTCCGCAAACGCAGTATCGAGTTTCTTGTCGCCACGGATGTCGCCGCCAGGGGACTTGACGTGAAGGATATCGAAGTGGTCTTCAACTACGATTTACCGAATGACGGTGAAGACTACGTTCACCGGATCGGGAGAACGGGACGGGCAGGCAGCAGGGGGCGGGCGATAACGTTCGTGGCCGGGCGCGAGGTTTATAAACTGCAGAACATCATCCGCTTTACCAAGGGAAAGATCCGCCGGGAACAGGTTCCCAGCCTCGAAGAAGTTGAGGAGCGCCGGGCCAATGCCTTTTTTATGACCCTTCGCAAAACGCTGGAAGACGGTAAATTCAAGCGCTACGATCGCCATACGGACCGTCTCCTGGACCAAGGGTTCGCCCCGACGGATATCATTTCCGCTCTAATGCACCTACGCGATTCGGAAAATCCTAAGGTTGGCGGAGAAGAAATCCCCATTATTGAAGAAGGGGCCCCCGCTTCCGCTGAAAATCGTCGGGATGGAAAGAAGGGCAAAAGATTTGGTAATAAACAGGGGAGTTCCGGATACAAAGGCAAATCATTCAGCAAACGAAAGCCGGGGACCTGGAAGAAGAAAAAGAACCGCTAGTTGTCCCACCACCAGGCCGTGTCTGAGAATGAAATATTTGAAATGCACCTTAACAATTAAAACGCATAGCGGTGAGGCAACAGTTTGATCTGAAGGGTGTTGGAGCCCGGCCTTCAGGCCGAATGCAGGGCCTTTGCTTGTAGCGGAGAGACGACGGTCCTTCGGGGAACGATCCAGCCAGATCCTACTGCGAGGCGCTTTCGCGCAGCCGCTACAATAGGATTCAGGCAATTCCCAGACGATCCCCAGGACTTTACTATCGGTAAAATGAACCAAACCAAGTTTTCCATCCGGCTGCTGATTGCTGTGATCGCTCTTGCGGTTCTGCCAACCTTCGCGGCGGTGAAACTATCTGGCATGGTCGACTACCGCTTGATTCTTTGGTACCTGATTTTTGTGAACCTGCTGGCATACTTGGCCTGTGCCTCGGATAAAAAGAGGGCGCTGAGGCAGGATTGGAGGATCCCCGAGTTTTACCTGCATTTACTGGAGCTTGCCGGTGGGTGGCTGGGGTCCTTTATCGCCCAGCGCAGGTTCCGCCACAAGGTTCTAAAACTGCGTTACCAAGTGGTGTTCTGGATGATCGTCATTGGCCATCAGCTCGTATCCATGGCGTTCCTCAATGACTGGAAACTCGCTTCGATGACATTTGCTCAATTGCCTGACATCGTTTGTGTTTGCCAATGATCTGAGAGCTTATCGTGTTATGACATGAACCTCATTACCGCATTGTCTCTCTTGGCCGTAATGCTTGCCCTGGCTGCGATGCCGAGTGCGAGTGTGGGCTTGGTCGTCACGAGGTCGGCAACTCTCGGGTTCGCCAACGGGGTAGCTGTCTCCATGGGCATTGTTCTCGGGGACTTGGTTTTTGTTGCTCTGGCGATTCTCGGCATGAGTTTTCTGGCGGATTCCTTGGGGGCTTACTTTTCGCTTCTCAAGTATGCGGGCGGGGCCTACCTGATTTGGCTGGGGATTAGCCTGATTCGGTCGCGGCCAAACGTCGACACCGACCTCAGGCAAAGCTCCCGGATGTCGTTGTTGTCGAGTTTCATGGCAGGCTTCGTCCTCACTCTGGGCGACGTGAAGGCCATTTTGTTCTACGCGAGCCTCTTCCCAGCCTTTGTGGACATGAGCAGTCTCACGGCGGTGGACATTGTAGTTATTGTGCTCGTGACCATCGTTGCTGTCGGCGGTGTTAAGCTGATCTATGCCTACAGCGCGCAGAGAATTGCTCAAAGGTTGAAAAAGCGAAAAACCCAGAATCTGGCACGTAAGCTTGTGGGCTGTATTATCCTTGGGGTTGGTGTCTATTTAATTGTAACCACATGAGGGGGGGATTCCAATGGATAAATACGATCTCACAACCCTAGATCACACCTCACCAAGTAGCCTCTGTATTCATGCAGGGGACGGATTGTGGTAAGCTCCGATCGTGACACCCTCCCCGCGCTGAACCGTGGGTGCTACTTTTTAAATCTGCTACACCACTACTGTGCAGACAATCGCGAGTAAGCACACTTCAGTCAGCACCGCCGCCGCGCCGAGGCCGTCACCAATTGTGCCCCCATACCAACGGCGGAAGCAGAGACCCAGAACCAGCGCTAGCGGACAGAGCAGGGGAATGAACCAGAGGGCCCCAGGCAGTCCGAGCAGATAGCTGGCGGTGAGTAGCACGATACCTTGGGTCGAGAGCAGCCAGACGCGGGGAGGATGATATTGGCTTCCGAGGGAGCCACCACGTCCACCAGCCGGCCCCGGCCTCCACATCAGCCAGATGGGAAGCCAGCGCATCCATGCGGCGACAAACACAATGAACAGGGGCCAGAGCAAGCCGGATTCATGCAATTGTGAGTACCCGCCGAACCGGATCAGGTAGAGCAGGATCAGGGCGCTGGTGCCGTAGGTGCCGAGACGGGAATCCTTGAGGATCTGCAGACGTTTCGAGCGCTCCATGGAGCCGAGGGAATCGGCAACATCGGCAAGGCCGTCCTCATGGAAAACACCGGTCAGCACGGCCGAGATCACAAGCCACAGGGATACCGCCAGCCAGGCGGGCATTCCGCTCAACAACAATAGAACCGCAACGAGGGCCTGCATGAGGCCGACCGCCAGCCCGGCTACAGGTAGCCAGTCATACAGACCCTTCTCGTTGAAGGGCTTTTTATAGATCCATCCGTAGGGCATGGGGATCCGGCATATGAACCCGAGGCTGGCCAGAAATGAGCGAATAGCGGACATAGCGAAAGGTCAGCCAAGGCCGATGGATTCAAAGGTGGCCATGTCATTGAAACAATCCACAGCCCGTTTGCAAATGTCCATCGCCAGTGCAGCTCCGGTGCCTTCGCCAAGGCGCATATTTAGCTGCAGTAGAGGCTCCAGTTCGTAGCGGTCGAGCAAATACCGGTGAGCGGGCTCCTGGGATTGATGACCCGCTATCAGATACTGGCCAAGGAGAGGAACGGCCTCCAGAGCGATCGCCGCCGAGGCGGTTGCGATCACGCCGTCCAACACCACGGGGATGCGTTTGCAGGCGGCACTGAGCAGAGCACCGGTCATGGCCGCCAGCTCCTTGCCGCCGACACAGCGCAGGATATCCGGTGGACTGTGCATGTGCTCGGAATGGTGCTTGAGCGCACGACGGATTACCTCTGCCTTGTGCTTGCGAGTGTCTTCGTCGATGCCGACCCCAGGGCCCGTGAGGCTGTCGACTTCGTATTTCAGGATCGCCGCAGCGATGGCGGTTGCACTGCTGGTGTTGCCTATGCCCATTTCGCCGACTGCATAGAGGTCTATGTCTTCCGGGACAGCATTCCATCCGAGTAAAAGGGCCTGCTCGACTTCGGTTTCCGACATGGCCGGTTCCTGCAGAAAGCTGCGGGTAGGGTTCTTGATGCCAGCGTCGATCGCTTCGAACACAATTCCAGAGCTGCGGCAAATAACGGAGATCCCCGCCCCTCCGGAATTAAAATTCTCGAACATCAGCTGATTCACTTCGTCGGGAAACAGGCTGACGCCTTCCTGTGTGATGCCGTGGGATCCGGCGAATAACTGTACCATCCGCCGCGCAGTCCGCGGGGTTCGGGTTCCTTGAATGGCCGCAATGCGCGCCGCCAACGGTTCCAGCCTGCCAAGGCTGCCGACGGGTTTGGTGCGGCTGTCCCAGGCGGATAGCACCTCTGCGTAAATCGCAGGGTCTACTGGGATGAGTTGATCAACGGATGTTTGTATAATTTTGGGTAGGTGCATCGTATTTAAAAATGAGGGGACAGTACATAAGTCACCAACAGTGCTAGCAGGACTGTTCGCAGCCAGCCTCGCCAGAATTGGTGGATGACCTGGGCGATGGAGTGGACGTCGGGCGGGCCAGCATTGGCGTTGAATACAGGGCCGTTCAGCCACTGCCCGTCGTAGAAATTGCCTCCACCAAGGCGCAGCTCGCATTCCATGGAAATCGCCGCTTCCGGCCAGCCGGCGTTGGGGCTGGCGTGCTGCCTCGCCTGTCTGCGAAGTTGTGGGAAGGCACGTAGAAACACTTTGGGGACAAGCAGAAAAGCGGAGATTCTCGCTGGCAGAAAGCCGAGCACATCGTCGAAGCGGGCCGAAAAGCGGCCAAAGTAGAGGTAGCGTTCGTCGCGGTGTCCGACCATTGAGTCCAGGGTGTTGACCACGCGGAACAGCAGTGCGCCGAGGGGTCCGAGCAGGACGGCCCAGAAAACGGGACCGACAAAGCCGTCGTGAAAACTCTCGGCAGTGGTCTCAACGGTGGCGCGGGCAATTTCGGTTTCATTTAGATTCTGGGTGTCGCGTCCGACGATCCAGCCGAGCTGCCTGCGAGCTTGGTCGAGCCGACCGTGCAGCAGGGGCTGCCGCACCCGCTCGACGTGCGCGATCAGGTCGCGGGCGGCGATGCTCTGATAGAGGATCAGGGTTTGCAGGATCCAGTAGAGAACCGGTGAAACTGCAGTGCTGAGTGCCAGCACAACTGCAGCAAGGCCCAAAGCGAATGTCACTACAGTAAACGCGAAGGCTCCACCGGCTAAAATTCCCTTGCCGGGCAGGCGACGAAAAGGGGGCTCCAGAAGGGAGATCAAGTTCCCGGTCCAGCGCGCCAGGTGCGGCATTTTGCGCGGATCGCCTATGACGAAATCCAGCAGCACTGCCGCCAGCAAAACCGTTGGATCAAGCATCCACATAGCGCCAGACGGATTCGAGGTTGAGGTGAGCTTCGAGCAGGTCGGCCATGCCGTCGTAAATGCCTTCTTTATAGGTGGACCATTGAATCGGATTGGGGCGAAATTCCTGAACCCCAGCCGCCTCAACCAGGCGTCCGCGCAACGCAGGTGATTCGAAAAGCCCATGCAGATAGCTGCCCCAAACCTTGCCCTGACACATGCCTTCGGGTTGGACCTGGCCGTTCACTTCGATGGTGACGAGCGGTTGCGCAGGACCCTGCTCCAGGGTTTCGCCCATGTGGATCTCGTAGGCCTGCCAGCGGTCGCCGTCGCAGTGCGCTTCTACTTGGCGCACGGTCTTCTCGGACCGGTAGACGGTTTTCAGGTCCAGCAAGCGCAGCCCATCGAGTTGTCCGGTGTCGCCGGCGATGCCCTCGGGATCGCTCACGGAGTGGCCCAGCATCTGATAGCCCCCACAGATTCCCACGACCGGAATGCCCCGGACCGCTGCGGTGCGGATGGCTTCGGCGAGGCCGGAGGTGTGCAACCATTGCAGGTCGGCAAGCGTATTTTTAGTGCCAGGCAACACGATCGCCGCTGCACCGTTCAATTCTGTGGGGCGGGTGACCCAGCGGGTCTGAATGCCCGACTCGAGTCCCCAAGGCTGGATGTCCTGGCTGTTCGAGATGCGGGGAAAGCGGATCCAGGCGAGCGTTGCCAGCGCTTCGGCACGCGTGGATGCATCTGTTTCCATTGCGAATCCGTCTTCAGTTTCCGGCTGCAGCTCTGGCGCCATGGGCAGCACGCCCAGGTAGGGGAGCTGCATGTGCTGACGGAAATACTTTTTCGCATCGTTGAAGAGTGCGGGGTCTCCTCTGAATTTATTGACGATCAATCCGATGCCGCGTGCTTGCTGGGCGGCCGGGAGGAGGTTGTAAGTGCCGATCGCCTGAGCGAAGACCCCGCCGCGTTCGATGTCACAGGTCAAAATCCAGCGTCCGTCGAGGTATTCGATTGGGCGCAGGTTGACCAAGTCCCGGTCCATTAAGTTCAATTCAACCGGACTGCCGGCGCCTTCCAGCAAGAGCACATCACAACGGCTCTTCCAGCGCTCCAGGGCTTCGCAAACCTGCTCCCAGAGCGGTGCCACGGTTTGATAATAGTCCCGGGCGTTGTAGTGGCGCACTGCCTTGCCAAAGAGCACCAGTTGGGAGCGATTGTCTCCAGAGGGCTTGAGTAGGATCGGATTCATGTCCGCGATCGGTCGGAGCCCTGCCGCTTCTGCCTGGGCCGCCTGGGCACGCCCGATTTCGCCGCCTTCGAGGGTCACGTAGGAGTTGTTGGACATGTTTTGCGCCTTGAAAGGCGCAACCCGAATCCCACGCCGTCGCAACAGTGCTGCAAAAGCCGTAACCATCCAGCTTTTGCCTGCATTTGAACTGCTGCCGAGTATGGAAATAGCTTTCATGAGTCGACTAAGGTATTTAGTGCCTCAACCAATCGTCGGTTCTCTTCCGGAGCCCGCACCGCCAAGCGCACATAGGTCCCCTCTTCCAGCCCAATAAAGTTATCCGCATTGCGTATCAAAAATCCCATTCTTCCCATACATTCACATAATTCCCCAGCCGCGGGCATTGGCTCACCCAATCGCAGCAGCACATAATTCGCATCGCCAGGCAAAGGCTCACAACCGGGGACTCCGGCTAGCTCATGCACAAATCCTCGGCGCAAATCGGGCAGGTGCTTTAGGCTCTCGCGGATGCGTCGGTAGTTGTCTGGGTTTAAGGCATGCCGAGCCCAGGAAATTAATACCGAGTTGATTGACCAGGGATGTTGTTGCCCGCGCAGGGCTCTATGCCAATCAGGGTTTGTCGTGTAGACAAAGCCCAGGCGTAGGCCCGGGATGCACCAGCTCTTGGTCAATGAGCGCACAACGATAAGGTTTTCAGGCAGATCTTCCTCGGACAGGAGGCCTCCGTTTGCGGCGGGGACAAACTCGACAAAGGCCTCGTCGACTATCCAGCGAACCTGTGGCTGCGACCGGATGACCCGCAGCAGCTCATTGCTTTCCGTCGAGTCCGCAGTTGGATTGTTTGGATTGCAGAAGAACACAGTATCGCCGACTTCCAGCTGGTTTTTCAGGGATGTGAGGCGTTGGCTGCCCGGAGGCGTAAGGACGCGTTCTATCCGCATCTCTGCTGCCTCGGCGGCTGGTTCGTAACCACCGAAGGTTGGATGCTGAATACGGGCAACGCCCTTGCTGAATAGCCTTGCTGCCAACCAGAGGCCTTCGATGGCGCCTGCGCAGGGGATCAGGTTTTGTGCTGAAACCTGGTAGCATTCTGCCAGCCGTTCGGTGATTTCTTCGACGCCGGATGGATAGTGCTGGATATCATTCAGCCAGGACAGCCATGCCTTTGGATCAACCGCGGGGGCGTAGCCATTCAGGTTGGCACTGAAGTCGATAAATTCGTCGCGTGGCCGGCCAAAGCGCCGTTCCGCTTCCGCTAAATTACCTCCATGTCCAGATGACATGCTTTCCCTTCCCGTTTGAGCGGAACCCAGAGGCCCGCAGTGATCCAGTCGACCTGCTCGGCATGCCGGGCTGCGGCTTGGTTGGCCCAGCCGGCAAGGTCACGAAAGCGACGGGTCGAAGCGGTGCAGGGCACAATGCCAGAGCCCACTTCGTTGCTGACAATGACCAGCCGGGTCGAAGCCGGTTTGCCTTCGAGGGCCGCATTCAGCTCGTTCAAAACGCCTTGCACCGAATCCAGCTGGCCTAGGCGTTCGGCGATCCAGAGGGTCAGGCAGTCCATCAGCACTATGCGATCGGGGCGTTCCTTCAGGATTTCGGCCAGGTCGAAGCGGTTTTCCACCAGTTCCCATCCTGCTGGGCGGCGGCTTTGGTGCTTTTGGATACGTTCGCGCATCTCTTCATCCACCGCCGGATCGCGACGACAGGTCGCCATGTAGGTGACGGGCAGGTTGGATTGCTTGACCAGTTGTTCAGCGCGCTCGCTCTTTCCGCTGCGGCTACCGCCGAGGACGAGGTGAATGCCATTGGAGTTCATTGTTCGAAGATTTGGTGGATGAGGATTGTCAGTTGATTTGGTTGAGAAAGTTGCATCGCCTGGAAACCCACCCGTTCCGCTGCGGTTACGTTGTCTTGGCGGTCATCAATGAATGCGTTCAACCCATTGGAATGATTGGCCTGTCGAAGCGCGTGTTGAAAGATCTCACGGCGTGGCTTCATGAAGCCCGTTTCGTGGGAAAACGAGGCCGGCAGATTTTTGAGGAAGGGTGCCTGCTCGTAAATACGTGCCAAATGAGCGGCATTGGTGTTTGAGATGATCCCAACGGGATGTGCTTCCGCCAGTGTTTTAACCGCTTTCAGGTTCTCGTCGATAGGTTCCAAAGCGCTTTGCCAGATCGATTCCAGCTCTGCAGAGGGCCGGTCGACTTGAGCCAGCCCAGCCAATTGTTCTAAGAAGGCTTCGGTGGAAATCTGTCCAGTTTCATACAGGATGAGGGCGCCATTGCGGACAAAGGCCGTTTGGATTTCCTCAGCACTCAAGGAGGAATGTACGGACAGGCTTTGCCAGACGCGTTGGCGATTAACGTCGAAGAGCACGCCGCCGAGGTCGAAAAAGAAGTGAATTTGTTTGGCTGGCATCAAGGCTGGTGTTTGCGCTGTTGTAGGTTGAGCAGATAGAGGAAAAACAGACTGCCCAGGGCACCGGTAATGACGCCCAGCGGCAGCTCTTCGCCGCTGGAACCGGTGCGGGCGATGACGTCTGCCCAAACCAGCAACAAGGCTCCGATGATCGCGGTGAGCGGAATCATGGGTCCGTGGTTGGGTCCGACGAGCAAGCGGGCAAGGTGCGGCGCCATCAGTCCGACAAAGGCAATGATGCCGGACGTGGCCACCGAGGCGGCGGTCAGCAAGGACGCGACCACAAGGATGAATGCCCGTGCCCGCTCTGGCGACAGGCCCAAGTGGTAGGCGGTTTCTTCTCCCTGGCCGAGGATGTTCAGGTTGTGTCGCCAGAGAAAGGCCAGGCCGCCGCAGATGAAGGTGTAGGGCAGGATGCCGCCGACATCGGACCAACCGCGATAGGCGACGCCGCCCATCAGCCAATACAATGCGGATCGCAGTTGGTAGAAATCACTACGCAGCAGGATCAGAGTTGTCACCGCGCTCAGCAGGGCGCTCACTGCGATGCCGGTCAGTAGCAGGGATGCGATCGAGGTGCGACCTCCCTGCCGGGCGAAGCTGTAGACGGTCACCGTGGCGATGACCGTCCCGCTGAAGGCGCACAGCATGATGGGATTAAAGCCCGCAACCCCACCGGTCCAGCCCATGACCATGGCGATCACTGCGCCGAATGAGGCCCCGGAAGAAGCCCCGAGCACATAGGGTTCGGCCATGGGGTTGTTGAACAGCGCCTGCATCAGCGCCCCGGCAATGGCGAGGTTTGCGCCCACGAAGATCGCCAGGAAAATGCGAGGCAGGCGGAGTTCCCAAACAATGAGAGACAGCCCGAAACCGGCTTCGCCTTCCTGAAGTAAGGCTTTGGCGACGACCCAGGGCGGCGTGAAACCGGTCTGGCCAATGCCGGCGGAAACCAGCACACTGGCAAACAGGGCCATCAGGGCGACGGCTATCCAGATTGAACTTTTGAGGTGAAATCTCACAGGTCTTCGCAGTGGTAGAGAAATTGAGGACGGCCCCGCCCGTCGGGCGTTTGTGTGAGGGAAAGATCCACCTCGTAAACTTCGCGCAGCAGCTCCGGGGTCAGAACGATTTGCGGGCTACCCTCGGCTTTGATGCGTCCTTCAGTCAGCAAAACCCTGCGGTCGCAAGAGGCGGCTGCGGCGTTGAGGTTGTGGC
>JBJHBN010000004.1:0-16242 GCA_050485505.1 Opitutales bacterium
GAGTGCCCTCGTCCCAGCTCAGATCCCCACCCTCGCCGCGAATAAACAGGCGATTGCGAATACCGGTCATGCACTTCGCGACCACCACAATCCGGTCGGCGGCTGTGGTTTGAATATCTGCTTCGACGGCAGCGACCAGAGATCCAATCTCTATTTGAGGGGATGCGGGTTTCTCGATCTTGACCGCTTTTTTCTTCGCTGGCTTGCGGGCAGGCGCGGCGGGCGCGGGATCCGGCTCATCGAGATCGTCGTCCACATCCAACTGTGCCTTTGATTTCGATTCCTTCGCAGTCAAAACCACTGACTTTGCAAGCAGCTCAAGTTTGTCGCCAGCAGCGTTCACCGACTCCAACAGCTTGTTTACCGTTTCTGCCGCTTCCCGGACACGGTCCCCAAACTGGCCACCCTGCTCGAGATTCTCGCGCAGACGATCCTCATGGTCGACAAGCGCCTCGCGCAGCCGGTTCATACGGTCCATATCCATGGCCGCAATTGCCTGTAGCCACGGCTCCGTTTTTTCTTCGATCCGCTCGGGCACCTGGCGCGCAATCAAAACCGCCTTGGACGCCGCATTGTGCAAGTCCTCAAATCGACTCTCAATCGCTTCAATTCGCGAAACGGCCTTGCGCAGCGACAAGCTGGCCTCTTTTTCCTCGGCATCAAGCTGCGCTTTGGACCACCAGTAGTTGATCAAGTGCACTGAAATAGGGAGCAAGTTGCCCAGGATTAGACACAGCGCCAGAGTCAGAAAAGTTATCGGCGTCAAAGGCCCCGAGTGAGTCCATGCCAGATAGACTGCCAATGCCGTCAGCAGGACGTTTCCCGTCCAACTGGAAACGGTGAGTATGAGCTGAGTCGTGGATGAAGGCCGCATGGGATTTCAGCAAATTCGCCGTACCCATTTCATGACGTCAAATCCTTATGCGTCAACAGGAAAGCTGCACCTCCGTCGTGCCCGTCCCGCCAGGGAAAGCTTAGACGCTCAGTTACCAGCTTGAAATCGGAGCGCTCCCGCAGAAAAGCGTCCACCACCCCGCGGTTTTCTTCCGTATCAATGCTGCAGGTACTGTAAACCAGTCGCCCGCCCTGGCGCAGGCAGTCCGCACCCCGCAAGAGTAAGGCCAGTTGCAGCTTCGGCAGGCGCTCAAAATCTTCCGGCCCCAAGCGCACCTTGACATCCGGCTTGCGCCGAATCACTCCCGTATTCGAACACGGCGCATCCAGCACCACGACATCAAAGAGCCGCGCATCGGCCCCCGGTTTGGTATCGAAATGGGAGCGCGACAAGGATTCCGCTTCCACAGGATCCAGAATATCCACTCCACAGACGACCAGCGCCAGCTGACTGAAATGGGCGCGCACGGCACGGAGGTTCGAGCGCAGGCGATCGAGACGTTTCCCCGGCAAATCCACAGCCAGCAACTCCCCTCTCCCCTGCAAAGCCCAAACCTGACAAAGTGTCTTGCCCCCGGGAGCTGCGCACAGGTCGATCACCGACTCTTCCGGCTGAATGCCGGCGAGTGCGACCGGATGCCGTGTGGCCGGATCCTGAATGCAAGCCCGCCCCGATTGCACCGCTGCCATGGCCGCATCCCAGCCCGACTCGGTGATCCGATAGAAGCCACTCCATTCAGTCGCTTCCAGCCCGGACGGATCGGACGGCTCTCCCCGGTCCAGCCAATGCAGAAAATATTCCGCAGGCCGCTGATTCCATTCCATCAAAGCGGCGAGCGATTCTTCGTCAAAAAACTCACCCCAGCGTTCCACCAACCAGTCCGGATGACTGCTACGCCAGGCCAGATCGTCCCTCGGCGGCGGATCCCGCAGGATGCCCCGCAGCACCGCATTGACCAAGCGCCCTTCGGCAGCGCTCAGGCGCTTTGCTTTTTCAACCGCAAAATGAATCACCTGTGCAGTGCGCGCCGCGTCAGCAATCTCCAGTTCAGCCAGCGCCACCAGCAGCAAGGCCTGAATACGCGGCCTTGGCGGACGGCGCAGCCGGCGGTTCAATAAATCATTGAAGCGCAGCCAGTGGCGAAAAACTCCCCACACCAACCACCGCTGATGTCCCGAAGGAGCATCGCTATCCGACAGTTCCCACTGATCTCCGAGCTTGGAGGGCCTGCGTAAATAGCGCTCTATCTGGACCACAGCCCTATCCCAAGCTTGGCTCTCTGGAGCCCAGCCACCATCGTCACTAAAGCTTTTTGTTGACCTATTGATGTTTCCCACCTTCTTTACAAACAAGATCGCCTCCCTAATTGCTGATTAGCAAGCGGAAACCAATGGAACTTAAATCCTCTGCAACCCTGCAACGAGGCCTCTTCATCATTTCGAAACCGGTAAGCTATTTATGAACAAGGAAGCAATTGATTTGCTGATCCAGAAAACCCCGCGCCTGAAGCGCGCGCGGGCCAAACTGGAAACAATGCAACCTGGCGCGTATGTCATCCACCGCGCCTGGGGTTTTGGCCAAATCCAAAGCTATGACGAGCGCGAAAACCGCCTCATCATTGACTTCGAAGACGGAAAGAAAGGCCATCCGATGGATCCAGCCTTCTGCGTCGAAAAACTCGAAATCCTCAAAGAGGACGACATTCTTATCCGTTCCCATGCGGGCGAGAAAGAGGTCGAAGAGATGGTGAAAAGCCGTCCCACAGACCTCATTGCGGATATCCTTTCCCGGGCTCCCAATCAGGAAGCCACCGCGCTCGAGCTGGAAACCATTTTGAGCCGCCTGCTCGGCCCCACTAAATTCAAGAAGTGGTGGACTAGCACCAAAAAGGCCTTGGTCAAGGATCCCCGCATTGCGGTGCCGGCGAAAAAAACCGAACCTTTTGTGCTCCGGGATGTTCCTGTGAAGGCTGAAGAGGAAATCCTCGAAGAATTCAACGAAACCAAGGCACCGAAGAAGAAAATCATCCTCGCCAGCAAGCTCATCGACCTGTCCGTCAAGCACCAGGACATCGAAGAAGCTCTTCCCAGCATCCTCAAGCAGCTGACCTCGTCCCTCGCCGAAACCAAGCAATTGTCCGACGGCGAACGCCTGTTCGGAATCTGGGTGCGCAATGACTTGGCCCGCTTCATCCATGAGGACGTCGAATCGCTCGAGCCAACTTCTGCCTATTTGATCAAGGAGGCAAACGATCTCTGCGCCCTGTCGGAACAAATTCCGTCCACGCACTACCGCCGTTACATCGACCTGATCGAGCGCACCTTGCCCGACCAGTGGGTCCGGATCACTTTCGACCTGCTCAAGAACAGCTCGGGAAAACTCACCTCCGAGTGCATCAATTACCTGATCGACAAAGACCACGAAAAGGACATCACCTCCACGCTTGAGCGCTGGCTGGTCGAACAGAACCTGAAAGCCCCGGTCCTGATCTGGATGTTGAAAAACCGTAACTCAAAGCGTTACGGAAAAATGCTCGAACCACTGATGACGCCGCGCCTGCTCAATGCAATCTTCTACGCCATTGACTACGAGGCCCTACAGAACACCAGCAACAAGCGCATTCCGCTCGCGGAACAAGTCAGCGAAGACCACGAATTGATTCCTGACCTGCTCGCTGACGCCGGATTTGAGACCGCTCACGACCTGGCGCAGAACCTTATGTTGAACCAGGGTTTCGAAGACCTTTCCAAAAAATCCCTGCTGGCGCGCTTCATCAAGCTGTTCCCAAGTGTGCAGGCCGTTGTCGACGGCGAAAGTGGCGGACTCCCCGCCGAAAGCGAGGACGACAGCCTAATAGTTTCCAAGGGCAGCTTTGAGGAGCGCAAGAAGGAATACGAAAACCTGATCCAGGTAAAGATTCCGAAAAACAAGGAAGACATCGCCGAAGCCCGCGCCCACGGTGACTTGCGCGAAAATGCGGAATACAAGATGGCCCGCCAGGAACAGGATATTCTCCTGACACGCAAATCCGAACTGGAACTTGATATCAACCGCGCCCAGGTAACTGACTTCAGCGATGCGCCGAAGGACAACGTGGGTATCGGCAATGTGGTCGATCTCGAACAGGCTTCAACTGGCCAGGTCAACACCTATGCCATCCTCGGCGCCTGGGACAGTGATCCGGAAAAGAACGTGCTTTCGTACCAAACACCTCTGGCCAAGGCCTTGATCGGCCAGAAAATAGGAGCTTCGGTCGAAATCGAAGTCGATGGTCACCGTGAAAACTGGACCATCCGCGGCATTCGCCGTTGGCTGGACGAAAAGAAATAAACCTTCCCCATCCCCCCACCCAAAGGGTTTATGGCCAACCCGGTTGAAATCCTCAAGTTACTCGGCGACCAAACACGGATTCGGATTCTCTTCCTGCTCCGGGGAGATGAACTCTCGGTTGCCGAGCTTCAGGAAGTCCTGGACATGGGCCAATCCCGAATCTCCTCCCACCTGGCGCTGTTGCGCCAGGCGGAGTTGGTGGAGGACCGCCGGGAAGGCAAGCGCAGCTACTACACTCTGTGTCAACTCCCCGAAGATGCCGCCGGCCAATTGGTGCAAATGGCACTAAAATCGGTCGAGGGCGATAGCGGGATACTGAACGACCAAAAGAGCCTGCAAAGGGTACTCCAGCGACGGCAGGAAAAGGCCGAATCCTACTTCAACACTGTCGCCGGCAAGCTGGGCAAAGACTACTGCCCGGGGCGCTCTTGGGAGGCCATCGGTCACCTGCTGCTGCAACTGACCCCCGAGATCGACATTGTAGATCTGGGAGCGGGTGAGGGCATCCTTTCGCAATTGCTGGCAAAGCGGGCAAAGAATGTCTACTGCATCGACAATTCGCCCGGAATGGTCGAAGTCGGAACCCAGCTCGCGCGTGAATACGGATTCGACAACCTGCACTACCAGTTGGGCGACATCGAATCGGTGCCGCTGGCCGATCAATCCGTCGATCTTGCCATGCTAAGCCAGGCACTGCACCACGCCCAACACCCACAGACTGCCCTGAGCGAAGCTCACCGTATTCTCCGCCCCGGAGGCCAGATACTGATTCTCGACCTCAACAAACACACCTTTGAAAAGGCACGTGAACTCTATGCGGATCAGTGGTTGGGCTTTTCCCAGAATCGTCTCTATCAGTGGATTCGCGAAGCCGGCTTTAAAAACGTGCACGTCGACATCGTCGCCCGTGAGGAGCGCGAACCCTGGTTTGAAACCATCCTCGCCACCGGAGTGAAGGATGCCTGAAGAAAACAAACTCCACCGGCAAAACATTGTCGCCTGTGTCTGGGATTTCGACAAAACCCTGATTCCCGGCTACATGCAGGCCCCCATTTTCCGCCACTACGGAATCGACGAAAATGACTTCTGGAAAGAGGTAAACCGCCTTCCGGAAATCTACCAACAGCGGGGCCAGCGGTTAGCACACGACATTGCCTACCTGAACCACATGCTGACCTATGTCCGCCATGGTCGCTTCGCCGGGCTGAACAACCACCTGCTTCGCGAACTGGGCAAAGAACTCAGCTTTTATCAAGGCTTGCCCGATTTCTTCCAGACCCTGAAAAACCTGGTGACTCAGGATCCGCTCTACAAACGCTACGAAATCAAACTTGAGCACTACATCGTTTCCACCGGACTCGCGGAAACCATTCGCGGAAGTGCGATCGCGCCCTGGGTGGAGGATGTCTACGGCTGTGAATTCATCGAAAGCCCGCTCCCACCTGACTTCGACCTGCAAAAAGAATTCGAAATCGATACCTCTGCGGAGATCAGCCAGATTGCACAGGTGGTCGACAACACGATCAAGACCCGCTTCATCTTTGAGATAAACAAGGGCACCAACAAGATCGCCAGCATCGACGTGAATTCAAAAATCGACCCTGATGACCGCCGTATCCCAATCCGCAACATGATCTACATCGCCGATGGTCCCAGCGATGTCCCGGTTTTCTCAGTCGTGCGCAAAAACGGCGGCCGAACCTACGCAGTCTACGAACCCGGCAACGAAAAAGAATTCGCCCAAAACGACGCCCTCCGCTCCTGCGGCCGCGTCGACCATTTTGGCCGTGCCGACTACCGCGAAAAAAGCGATACCCACATGTGGTTGAAAACCCATGTCCGCCAAATCTGCAACCGCATCGTCGAAGAATGCGAATCCGCCCTCAGCCGCCGCGTTAGCCGCCCTCCCCGCCACATTCATCAGGACGAGCCCAAGCAGTCACTCAGTGATCCACAGGCAGAACTATTTCAGCAGTAGCCGGAGGGCGGATGCTCTTCCGGGAACGGCAAAGCCAAACTCTACAATCTCGACAGAGCAAGCAGCCCATACGATAGTGACTACACTATGGAACGTGCTCAGATTGTCGAAATCCTGGAAGAAATCGCTGTTTTGCTGGAGCTTAAGGGTGAAAACGCCTTTAAGATCCGTGCCTACCAATCCGGCGCCCGGGCTCTTGAAAGTCTGGAAGAGAATCTGGATGCGTTGATCGAAGCCAACGAACTGGTGAAGGTTCCAGGCATTGGTAAGGCCTTGGCAGAAAAAATCGAGACTCTCCGCAAAACCGGCAAACTGGAGTTTTATGACAAACTGAAGGCAGGCATCGCACCGGGATTACTCGATATGCTCGACATCCCCGGATTTGGTCCCAAGAAAATACGCAAGATCCACGACGAACTGGGCGTCGAAACCTTGGATCAGCTTACCGAGGCCTGCAAGGACGGTCGCATCGAGGCACTGCCCGGTTTCGGCAAAAAATCGGTTGAAAACTTGCTCCGTGGGATCGCCAATCGCGAAGCCTACAGCCGCCGCCACCTCTGGTGGGACGCCGCGGAAGTTGCCTGGCCCATGTTGGAAAAGATCCGCGCCCTGCCCGAAGTCATTCGTGCGGAAGCGGCGGGAAGCCTGCGCCGCGGACGCGAGACTGTGGGAGATCTCGACTTCATTGTTGCCTCGGATGAGCCTGCCCCAATCATGGACTGGTTTTGCGGTCAGGACGGCATTGAGGAGGTCAGCGCCAAGGGCGAAACCAAATCCAGCATTCGCATGCGGGGCGGACTTCAGGCCGACCTGCGCGTCGTTCCGGACAGCCGCTTCGTATTCGCCTTGCACCATTTCACGGGTTCCAAGGACCACAACGTCAAGATGCGCCAGCGCGCTCTGGCGCGTGGTTATTCACTTTCGGAATGGGGCATTTTCGACAAGGACGCCGAGCGCGATGCAACAGCCCCGCAATGGCAACGACAGCTCGCGGTAGACGATGTGCAAACCGAAGCCGACCTGTTCAAAGCACTCGGACTGGAATGGATTGTCCCCGAGCTGCGGGAAGGCCTGGATGAACTGGAGCTCGCTGAGAAGGACCGCCTACCGGAATTGATTGAGGAAACACACATCCGCGGCAGCTTTCACAATCATACCACCGCCTCCGACGGCAGCGCGACCCTCGAGGAGATGACCGCAGCGGCTGACGCGCTCGGATGGGAATACCTCGGCATCGCCGACCATTCAAAGGCCAGCTTCCAAGCCAACGGGCTGGATGAAAATCGTCTGCGAAAACAGGTCGAACAAATCCGCCAACTCAACGCATCCGGAAAGTTCAAGGTGCAGGTATTTGCTGGATGTGAAGTCGACATCCTGAAAGACGGCAGCCTCGATCTGGATGTCGACGTCATTAACCAACTCGACTACTGTGTTTTGTCTGTTCACAGCTCCATGACCGGCAACAGCGAAGCGGCCATGACCGAGCGATTCCTCAAAGCCCTCGATGCACCGGTAACGATTCCCCGCATGCTGGGCCACCTCAGCGGCCGCCTGCTGTTGCGTCGCGAAGGCTACGCCATCGACACCCGTCGCATCATCGAAGAAGCCGCCCGACAAAAGGTGATGATTGAGCTGAACGCCAACCCTCACCGCTTGGACATGGACTGGCGCCACTGGAGAGCCGCAGCTGAGGCCGGCGTACTCTGCGTCATTAACCCCGACGCCCACAGCACCGATGGCTTCGACTACATACGCGCCGGCATCCTCAGCGCCCGCAAAGGTTGGCTAACACCCGACAAGGTCTTCAACACCCGAAGCCTGGCTGAAATCAAAGCCTTCTGGAATCTGAGTTAAAACCCGGAAGGTGGACACCCCCCGTCCGCCCAATGCCAGCATCCTCTCTGATTTGGCCATTGTCTTCAACGTAAATTCAACTTCTACTGGGCCGCATTATGGAAACCGCCGTTCGCCTGCAGAAATTTTTAGCCAATCAAGGTGTCGCCTCCCGTCGGGAAATTGAGCGCATGATTGAAGAGGGCCGCATTGAAATCGATGGCAACGTCGCCCAGTTGGGCGATAAAATCGTGCCGGGGGCAAACCAGGTCAGCGTCGATGGCCGCGTCATCCGCAAGCAGCACATCGAACGCATGGTGCTTGCCATCAACAAGCCGCGTGGACTGCTCTGCAGCCATTCGGATCCACACCACAGCGAAACCATCTTCGACCTCCTTCCTGATGAGCTCCGGGCAATGAAGTGGATAATGATTGGACGCCTCGACAAGGAGAGCGAGGGACTGGTGCTGATGACCAATGACGGAAATTTCGCGCACGAAATTTCCCACCCCTCATACGGCATGACCAAGCGCTACCGCGTCGAAATCAACCGACCGTTGGACGCGGTCCACATTGCAAAACTGCTCAAGGGCATCGAGTGGAAGGGCGAACGCCTGCAGGCCGACAAGGTGATTCCTCTGAAAAACGCCAAGAGTGAAGAACGGGGACTGGCTGAAGTGCACCTTCACCACGGCCGCAAACACGAAATCCGCAACCTATTTTACGCCTTCGGTTACCGAGTCCGTCGACTGCGCCGCACTCAAATCGGCAACTTTACCCTCAAAGGCCTGCCGATCGGAACTGTACGGGTGCTCAGCCCTGCCGAAATTGCCTCGCTCAAATAGAGGCTGCATCCCTCAGAGTTAATCTGTTGGCTTTTTCGTCAAAGCTGCATAACTTGGAAATCTCGCATGCTTCAAAGCACCTTATTCACCCGTGACGAAAGGCTCTTATGCTAAACAGTAAGCTACTCCTAATCAGAACCTTAATTGTTGCATTTGCAGTCGTTTTCCACCCTCCCTTGCAAGCCGAGGAGGACATGGACGAGCCTGTTGCCATCGCGGACATCAAAAAGTCAGCCCAGCGTGATCCACTGCTCCTGGGTCTGCCGATCGCTCAGTCCCACGAGGGAATCCTGCGCAAATCACCCAACCGCCTGATTTTCTTCAGACCTCCTTATCCCTATCAATTGGTCGATGAGTCCGGACGGCACATTATTTACGTAGACCTTTCTGGTGCCGTTTATACCCCACCACTTTCCCAATTCCTCAACGGTCGGGTAACCATTTACGGTAAAGTCGAAAGTACGGGAAAAAACTCGCGCCAAGTTGCTCTAAAAGCGAGCAACTTGGGGAAACGATAAAATACGCTTTTCCCGACAATACTGAATCGCAGCATCAAAGAAAAACTCATGGAACTGATCGAAGGTAAACCCATTGCCCAGGCAATCCTCAATGAACTCGCCGAACGCGTCGGCAAAAATCCGGAATCGCGCCCCTGCGTGGCATTTCTTCGCGTCGGCGAGGATCCCGCATCGGTCTACTATGTGCGCTCCAAGCAAAAGACGGCAGAAAAAATCGGCATCGAAAGCCGCCTGAAGGTTTTGCCGGACACGATTTCCCAAGAGGCTCTGTTCGCAGAGATCGATGCACTCAACGCCGATCCAAAAGTTCACGGAATTCTGGTTCAGGCACCGCTGCCGGATCACCTGGATGAACGCGCCACCTTCAACCGCGTCAGTCCAAACAAGGATGTCGACGGATTCAACCAGGTAAACCTCGGCCGGCTCGTTCAGGAAGACCCTTCCGCCTTTGTTGCCTGCACCCCCGCTGGTGTCGTGGAAATGATCAAACGTCACAAGATCGAAACCGCAGGTAAGCACGTGGTGGTTATTGGCCGCAGCCTGATTGTCGGAAAGCCCGCTGCGCTGTTGTTTATGCGCAAGGCCGAATTCGCCAATTCGACCGTAACCGTCTGTCATTCCCGTACCCAAAACCTGGCAGAGATCAGCCGTCAGGCAGACATCCTGATCGCCGCAATTGGCCGCGCGGGCTATGTTACCAAGGACATGGTCAAACCTGGAGCCGTAGTCATCGATGTGGGCATTAACCGCGTCGATGATCCGCAATCAGCCAAAGGCTACAAGATCGCCGGCGATGTGCAATTTGATGTAGTTGCACCCCAGTGCAAGGCCATTACGCCCGTTCCTGGTGGTGTCGGCTTGATGACGGTCGCCATGTTGATGAGCAATACGGTCAAGGCCTGGGAAGCTTCCAATAGGTGAAAACCAAACACAAAGTCCTGGTCGTCGACGACCAGAAACTGAATATTCGTGTACTGGAGCGCAAGCTCGAGCAAAACGGTATTCGGGTATTCAGCGCCATGAGTGGCGCTGAAGGACTGCGTATCGCCCAGGAGTCCAAGCCTCATGTGATTCTTCTGGATATCATGATGCCCGAAATGGATGGCTTGGAAGTCTGCCGTCGTTTGAAAGAAAATCCGGATACGGCGGAAATCCCAGTTGTCTTCATCACAGCCCGAAGCTCCAAGGAGGGAAAGATTGAGGGCTTGAATTACGGGGCAGCGGACTACCTGACCAAACCCATTGACCTGGACGAAACCCTTGCCCGGGTGCGTACCCAGATCCGGATCCAGGAGAATCATAAAGAAAACCTAATCCTAACTAAACGTCTGGAAGAAGCACGTCGACAGGCTGCCATGGTCCACCTGACCGAAGGCATTGCCCACAATCTAAATAATATGCTGGGTGTAGCAACAGGCTATCTGGACTTGGTGAAAGCCCACATCAACAAGCCGGACAACTTGAAAAGCAGCTGTGAAAAGCTCGAAATGGCCCTCAAACGAATCGCCAAGATCGTGCATGAGCTCACAAATATCGGCCAGTTTGACTCGGTTCAGACTGGAGTTCATTCAGTTGAATCAATTCTCGAAACAGCAGTCTCCCAGCTCCGGGAGAGCGTTGGTGAAAGCGCAGACATTCAGGTCGACAACCAGCTTGAGGGGCCGGTTGAAATCGAAACCAATCCGGAATTACTGGCCAGCGCTATCGAACGCGTGGGGCAAAACGCGTTTGAGAGCTATTCCCGCCAACCGGAACCACCTGCCAAACGCCCCATTCAAATTGGTCTGACGATCAGCGAAATCGATCACCTGGACATGCTCTGCATCTCCGTCAGCGACCAAGGCTCAGGCATTCCGGGCAACATCAAGGAAAACGTGTTCGACCCTTTTGTATCAACCGAATCCACAGTCGGCCGTGGCATGGGCTTGACGATCGCGCGCCACAGCCTGCGCAATATGGGAGGCGATATCGACCTTGAATCCGAAGTCGGCAAAGGAACTACCGTTCGCCTGATGCACCCATTGCGAGTTGTCAACGATGCAGGCACCAGTGCTCCTCAACCCACGGCGTAGGCTTCAGAAAGCGCAAGAAACCTTTGATCCGTCCGGCGATGGCATCCTCCGGATTGGGGTTTCCGTGAAAAACCACGACACGTGCGCCCTCTGGGATTTCCGGAACCTTCCATAGATTCGCCGGAAACGGCGGCAGACAGCTGCGTTTGAAACTGACACACCATTCCGGCGGCCAGTATTCCAGAATACCTTTTTTGTGCATGTAATCGGAAAGGAAAGCCTGCTCATGGCGGAAGTTCGCTTTCACCTCATCAATGTGCTCCATGAAATAGGCAAAGGCATCCGGATGCGCGTTCGCATCGAAGCGATAGACCGACGTATTACCCTCAATCCGCCGGGGACGCAGCCAGTCATGAATGACCCGGAAATCACCGGAGATCTTGAAAAAGTCGTCCAGGGAACCCACCACAACCACATCGAGGTCGAGGAATAATGTCGGTCCCTGCAAGTCGAATAAGGGATCCTGAAACGTCGATAGTTTCCTCCAGCCACGCTCCTTCCCCGGAGGTAAATCCATGTCCGGCAAAGGCAGGCACTCGACACCCTCAACAACACCTTCGGCATCATCTGTGAAGCAGACAAACCGATGCGGCAAGCTGAGGTGGCGCTGCACCATGGCATACAGTCGGTTGACATAGTGAGGACCAAATTTGGTACCCCATTTCATACAGATGACATTCACTTTGGATTCGGACATAGTAACAAGTAATAATAAAGAGGATGGCGCTTCTCGGTTGGTTTCAGATTCTCTATCGAATATGCCAGCGATACGAATGTTTGGAAAGCATTTCAGGGTCCCCGCTTGTGACACGTACAACATCTTCAAACCGGCAACCGCCCAGCCCAGGGTAATAAAGCCCCGGTTCAACAGTGATCACCTGACCTTTGCGCAATCGCTCCCCCTGACGATTCACACGGGGCGCTTCATGCACTTCGAGCCCAAGGCCGTGGCCGAGGCCGTGAAAAAAACCAACTGGATTACCGGCCGAATCCCGATGGGTTTCATAACCCGCATCGCTGAAGCGCTGCTGCACCCCTTCATAAATTTTGCGGCCGGATCTCCCGGCCCGGTGCTCTCCAAGAGCCCATTGCTCGGCATCAAGAACCGTGTTTACAAGGGCTTTCTGCGCTTCGGAGGGCCGTCCCTTCAGATAGGTGCGGGTCATGTCCCCATGGTAACCCGTTGCGGTGACACGGGGAAAGATGTCGACAATGATCAACTCATGCGGACGCAGCAATCCAGAACCCCGACAATGAGGATCACAGGCCTGATCGCCTCCGGCAACAATCGGATTCAAGGCCTGCGCTCCGCGCTCGACACAGGCGATCTCGATTTGCTGCCGGACGCGCTCCGAAGTCAGAGAACGGCCCTCAAAGACAAGCCGATTGCCTTCGATCTTCGCCGCCCGTAGCATCTTCTCAACCACCCGAAACCCTGCAGCGCTGGCCGCATTACCCTGGCGGATTGCTTTGGCTTCGTCATCATCCTTGCGCTCCCGCCCAGGAAACAAGGTGCCACTGACAGACTCTAGATCGAGGCCAAGCTCAAGCAACTGAAAGGCCACCCCGGCAGGAAAGTTCTCCGGTATACAGAAACGATCGATGCCCCGCGCGCTAGCCACTGCAGCAATCACGCCAGCAGGGAACACATTAGCACCTTTGGCCCCCTTGCTGCGCGCCACCGGGAGCCAGTCTTCAAGCGCGAGAACCTCGTCATAGGCACTGTCCTTGCGCACTCTGGAATACTCCAGCTGATTGACGACCGCTATGCGTTTCCCTTCTTGTGAAAAGGCAATGAAGGGATCCGGAACGAAGACCTGTCCAAAATAATAGGCATCGGCATCCGTTTCCGACGCAGCGAACAAGAGCAATTCAGGAGAATTCGGGGCTTTGGCTTTGCGTACCACCATTTTAAAATTGTGATCCTGCCGTGTATGTCTACACAATTCACCCCATGCAACGGCTGCTTCCTTTTCTGCTCCTTCTCTTACTGACCGCCTGCAATACCGACAACAACACGGTAGCAGTCGCCACTGAACCCAAACCTCTGGAGCACGCTTTCTCCCTGCGCATCGGCGACCACACCGCCTATGCCGAGATAGCCGTCAGCGAGCGGGAACAACGCCGTGGCCTCATGCACCGCGAGCGTCTCCGCAGCGACCACGGCATGCTCTTCCCATACCAACAACCGCGCCAAATGCGCTTCTGGATGGCCAACACACTGATCCACCTGGACATCGGCTTTTTCGACAGCGAGGGCGTACTCCGCGAAATCCACCAAATGATCGCCGGCGACACTCAGACCACTGTCTCCCGCCGCGACGACCTCCAGTTCGCCCTGGAAATGGATCAAGGCTGGTTCCGCGACAAAGGCATTCGCCCCGGTGCGCAGCTGAACCTCGACGACCTCCGCCGCGCCCTCGCCGGTCGCGGAGCGGATCCCAGGCGTTACGGTTTGTGAAACCAAGGTGGCCCGACGCCTTTAGGTTGGTCACACCACTAGCGACAGGGAACTGGATTCGATTCCTTGAAGCGCGCTTCCCCAGGCGAAAGCCAAGAGCTATTTTTTCAGGGCGTTGATCAAACGCTCAATTTCTTCAAAGCGGGCTTTGGTCTCATCGAGCTGCTTGCGGGCGCCCGCGACGACAGCATCGGGAGCGTTGGCAACGAACTTCTCGTTGTTGAGCTTGGCTTCACCGGAGCGAATGCCTTTGAGGAGGCGTTCGTGCTCGCGGCCGAGGCGTTCGAGCTCGGCTTCGACGTCGACGGAGCTGGCAAGGTCAATATATACGGTACCCAGGCCGGCGACACCGGCAGGCATGCCTTCCGGGGCTGCGGCCACGTACTCCAGATTGTCGACTGAAGCGAGGGCCTTGATGAGCTTCTGGTTTTGCTCCAGCACGCGTTTGGAACCATTCCCTTCCGCCGTCCAAAAAATCGCTACGTCCTTGCGGTTCGCAACATTGTATTCCGACTTGAGCGCACGGATACGGGTGATGAATTCCTTCAGGCCTTCAACTTGTTCCACCGCCTTGGCATCGACTTCAATTCCGGCACCGGACAGCGCCTCCTTGAGCTCGCTGGCAGCAGGTAAACGCGTGTTTTGAATCAATTCTTCGGCGCTACTCGCAAAGCCCAGTGCGTGCCAGAGTTCCTCGGTGATGAACGGGGTCAAGGGTTCCAGTTGCAGCAATAGTTGGCGCAGGACAAAGTCCTGAATGGCAATAACGGTCCCTTGCAGCTCAGGATTCTTCAGCTTCGACTTCGATGCTTCGACATACCAGTCACAGTAATCGGTCCAGAAGAAACTGTACAAAAGATGCGGATAGGCATGCATTTCGTATTTATCGAATGCGCTCTGAATCTGCTCTGTAATCTCCAGCAGGCGACTCAGGATCCAGTGGTCTGCCGCATCCAATTGATTAACCTGGATCCGCTCTAGAACGGATCCCAGAGATCCATTGGCATCGGTGGCCGCATTCATCTGACGAAAACGGCAGGCGTTCCACAACTTGTTGCAGAAGTTGCGCCCGATCTCTATGCGCTCTTCGGAGAAGAGGATGTCTTGCCCACTAGGTGCAATATTGACGATGCCAAAGCGCAGGCCATCCGCACCGTAGCGCCCGATCAGTTCGAGCGGATCCGGTGAATTGCCAAGGCTTTTCGACATCTTTCGCCCCTTCTCATCCCGAATCAGGCCGGTCATGTAAACATCGCGGAAAGGAATGCGTTGACGGATATCTTCGATCGTCAGGCTCTTCTTTTCATCCCCCATGAACTCGAGACCGGCCATCACCATGCGCGCGACCCAGAGGAAAATAATGTCAAACCCAGTCACCAGAACTGAAGTGGGATAGAAAAACTCGAGCTCCTGTTTCGCCTTACCTTCGGCATCTGGCCAGCCAAAGTTGGCAAACGGCCACAGCCAGGAGGAGGCCCAGGTGTCGAGCACGTCTTCTTCCTGCTCCCAGTTTTCCGGATCCTCAGGACCGTCGACCGAAACGTGTACGTGTTCCGGATTCTCAAAATCGAGCTCGGCGCGATCCATGCCCTTGCGGTACCAAACCGGAATCCGGTGTCCCCACCAGAGCTGGCGGCTGATGCACCAGTCGATGTTGTCCCGCTCCATGGTATCGAGCCAATGCAGATAAGTCTTTTCCCAGCGCTTGGGATGGAATTTCAGAACCCCTTCAGTTACTGCCCGACGGGCTTCGTCGACTTTGGGGTAGCGCAGCCAGAATTGCTCCGTCAGGCGTGGCTCCACCGGAACATCCGCCCGTTCGGAGAAGCCGACATTGTTTTCATACGGCTCCGTATCGACCAGGTTGCCCAGTTCCTTGAGCTTGTCCGCCGCTTTTTTTCGGGCGTCCGCACGGTCCATGCCTTCGAAATCGGGACCCGCCAAGGCATTCAGACTGCCGTCCGAATTGAAGACATCCAGAATTTCCAGATTGTGACGTTTTCCTATCTCAAAGTCGGTGACATCGTGAGCCGGAGTGACCTTCAGGCAACCAGTGCCAAATTCTCGGTCGACCACGGTGTCGCCAATAATCGGGATTTTCGCCCGCGGGAAGGGACGCCAGACATGGCAGCCGATTAACTCCTTGTAACGCTCATCCTCCGGGTGCACGGCCACAGCGGTATCGCCCATAATGGTTTCCGGGCGGGTGGTCGAAATTTCCACGTATTCACCCGGACGCTCCACGATTTCATAGCGCATTTTATAGAGCAGCCCACGCTGAGGCTTCATAATAACCTCTTCGTTGCTTAG
>JBJHBN010000005.1:0-16088 GCA_050485505.1 Opitutales bacterium
GTTGAGTCCCTGCGCTTCGGTCGTACTGTGCCTTGGCTGCGCGTTGGGACTGATGGTGAGACCAACTACGTTGTGTCCGAAACATGGGCACCTGGTGGTGTCGTGCCTCCGGGGGTTGACCGCACGGAAGCTCAGCACTTAATCTATGATCGCCAATTGATGGAAACTTCATGGCGCGAAGCTCCGCGTGACGAAAACGGTGTGCTGTTGATGCAGCCTTGGTTTGAGCCGGCTCTGACAGACAAGAGCATTTATGATTACGAGCGCGTTAATGTCGTTGCTCCTAACTTCGGCCGTCTCTGGGGTAAAACCTATAGCCTCGACCTCGAGCAGCGGCTCACTAGAGACCTGTTCTTCTCTGCCAGCTGGTTCCGCCAGCATGTTGACTCCCTGGAACAGCGTCCACTTTCGCAGCAGCAGGCGACAACGATCTTCATCGATCCCAATACGCACTTGCTCGACGGTACGGAAAATCCCTACTTTGGTGCGCCTTATGTTGAGGACTATCAGGCAGATACATTTACTCAGCCTGAGACAAATGATAGCTATCAGGCAATGCTGGCCTATCAGCTTGATTTGACCGACCGCAACAACTGGGTTCGTCACCTCGGCAGCCACCGCTTCCTCGGTTTCGTTTCCCGCCATGACGTGACCCGTATCCGCACCCGTTCCCGCCTGGCTACTGTGGGCGGCGACTCTCGCTGGTACACCCCACGTTCGGGTGTTCAGACCTATGCCGCGGACAACAGTAACATTCAGCGCCAGTATTACCTTGGCACTAATGAGCGCGTTAGCCAGGGTAACCTCGGCATCGCCAATCCGGGCCCGCTCGGTGGTGGTGGTCCAACTGACTTCAGCATTCGCACCTACAGCTGGCCAAACGGCAATTGGTATGATGCACCTGTGAACCTCAATACAGAGCGCTTCTGGGCCACTACCCGTGCTGACCAACGCGTGATTGATTCTTACAACTTCGCATGGTTGGGCCGTTTTTGGGATGAGCGCATTGTTACTACCATGGGATGGCGCCGTGACGAGTTCAAGGCACGTTCCTCTGAGCTCAACCGTGATCACAGCGACATCGTTGCAGGGCGCATCGTTGATATCACTCCAAATTTGAATTCGTGGGGTGATTGGGACGAGATTACCGGAAGCACCTCAACTCGTGGTGTTGTCTTCAAGCCAGTTCGATGGGCCGGTGGTGAATTGCAGTTCCACTACAATGAATCAGATAACTTCAATCCTCCGAACGATGCCCGCACGGACTTCTTCGGTAACGTCCTTGGGAAGCCTGTTGGTGACGGTAAGGACTACGGCGTCGGTGTAAACCTCTTCGGCGGTAAACTCTTTGCCCGTTTGAACTGGTTCGAACTGGAAGAGCGTAACAGCCGTGGTGTCGCTTCAGTGTTCGTCAGCCGCACCCAACGTGTGGACCAGGACCTGATGCGCAGCTGGGCAGAATTGATTGTTCGCCTGCAAGCAGGTGGAGACCCGGAAGATCAGGACTGGCAGCTGGATGCTTCAGGCAGCGTTATTCCGTTGACTCCGGCTCAGGAAGACGCGGTCGCAGTTATTACTGGTTTGCCTTACGACTTCCCGACTGGGTTGTCCATCGATGCGACTCAGACCCGCCGCGCCGAAGGTATGGAACTGCAGATAGTCTACAATCCGCTGCGTAACTGGAACATCAAGTTCACTGGTGGTAAGCAGGAAACCTTCGTAAGTCAGATCGCTCCTGAGTGGGATCCCTGGATTGCAAACCGTATGCCTGTCTGGACTTCGGCTACAGCACCTGCCAACGTTCCCCATCAGTTTGTGCTGCGTGGGGGTCGCGAAGTGGACATTTCCCGCTTCTGGTCTTCGTTTGGATATCGTGGAACTGAGATTGCCCCGGACAATCAATTCGGGATCAACAATCCTGAAGATTGGTTCAACATCAATGTGCAGAGCGAAGTTGACTTCATTCGCCTGGGCGAGGGTCTCGCTTCTCCTGGACAACGCAAGTATCGCTTCAACCTGATCACGAATTACCGCTTCACCGAAGGTCTCTTCGAGAACGTTTCCGTCGGTGGAGGTATTCGCTGGCAGGACAAATCGATTATTGGCTACTTCGGTATTCCGAACGAGCAAGGCACGTTGAATGCAGCTGACCGTGATCGTCCGGTCTACGACAAGGAGCAATTCCACGTCGACTTCTGGGCGTCCTACAGTCGCATGATCATGAGCGATCGTGTCCGCATGCACATTCAGTTGAATGTCCGCGATGCGTTCGAAAGTGGTGGCATTGCTCCGATTGCAGTGAACTACGATGGAACTCCTTATGCCTACCGCATCAAGGATCCTCGTCAGATCTTCGTGACCACTCGCTTCGAGTTCTAAGACTTGTTGGAGTTCATTGACGTAAAGTTAAATGAGTTACCCAGCGCTCCCGCCCGGCCCGGCGGGAGCGCTTCTTTTTGTACTGCCATGGGCCTTATCGTTCTTCCACAGAAAGCATACTTGTTATTGAGATCCTATTTGTGCTAGAATGCGAAGCATTAAAGATCACCTAATGGGCTCGAAGCCTGAAGTTATAGAGGCGACGCAAAAGTCGCTTAATTTGGAGATGCTTGCGCAGCCGACGGAGACGTCCTGTGGGCCAACATGCTTGCACGCCATCTACCGTTATTATGAGGATCCGGTAGCGCTGGATACTTTGATAGCTGAGATTCCTGCCCTTGAGGATGGTGGAACTTTGGCCGTGCTTCTGGGGCAGCACGCTCTAAAGCGCGGTTGGCGTGCGCGGTTGTATTCTTATAATCTGCGGGTTTTTGATCCAACCTGGGCTGAATTGAACCGCAAGCAGCTGGCTTCGAAGTTAGAGGCCAGGGCGGCCCTGCGATTATCGCGTAAGCGTTCAATGGCTACCCGAGCATACCTGAAATTTATTAAGAAGGGTGGCGATGTGCGTTTTCAGGACCTGACCGGGCGCTTGATTCGACGTTATCTGGACAAGGGGGCGCCGATTCTTACTGGACTGAGTTCGACTTATTTGTATCAGACCATGCGCGAAGTCCCGGAAACCAATGAGGATGACGATATCCGCGGCGAACCGGCAGGTCATTTTGTCGTGCTCTGCGGTTACGACCGAACGCGCCGCGAGGTGATCGTGGCCGACCCCTACACGCCCAATCCTTTCAATCCTGCGCGGCGCTATGCGGTGAGTATGGATCGTCTGGTCAATGCAATCCTGCTGGGTATTCTCACTTACGACGCCAATCTTCTCATTATTAGACCGCCCAAATGAACTCTTTTCTGCTTGTTGTAGACAATCCCGACCGCTGGCCACTGGATCTTCCGGGGGTTGAGTTGGTCAGTGCCCGCAAATACCTCAGCGACCCGGCATACGCGGTTCCAAAGCGCTACAAAGTGATCAACATGTGCCGCTCCTATCGCTACCAGAGTGTCGGCTACTATGCCTCCCTGCTGGCAGGAGCACGCGCACACCGGCCGCTGCCAAGTGTATCTACCATGCTGGACCTCAAATCGCAGTCGATCATTCGCACTGTCGGCTCCGAAATCGAAGCCTTGATGGGGCAGGCCCTGAAACCGCTGCAATCGGATAGGTTCACCCTCTCCATCTATTTCGGGCAGAACATGGCGCGCCGCTACGACCGGCTTTGCCGCGCTCTCTATAACTTGTTTCCGGCCCCGCTTCTGCGGGCCCAGTTCGCGCGGGATTCCCAGCGGCGCTGGGCTTTAGTTAATATTTCCCCGATCGCTTCCAGCGAACTGAGTGAGGATCATCGTCAGTTCGTTCAGGAGGCCGCACGCAACTATTTTTCGAAGCCGGTCTATGTCCGCAAAAGCCGCAAAGCCTACCGCTTTGATCTTGCTATTTTAGTGGACCCGAAAGAGCCGAATCCTCCTTCCAACGAGAAAGCGCTCAAGTTGTTTGAAAAGGCTGCCGACAACCTTGGGATCGCCGTTGAATTCATTGGCCCAGACGACTATGGGCGCCTGACGGCCTTCGATGGTTTGTTCATTCGCCAAACCACTGCGGTTGATCACCACACCTACCGTTTTGCCCGCCGGGCCGAAGCTGAAAACATGGTAGTGATGGATGACCCCCTGTCGATCCTGCGCTGCGCCAACAAGGTGTTCCTCGCGGAAATGCTTCAACGCCACAATATTCCGGCACCCCGCACCTGCATCATCCACCGGGACAATTATAAATCTATTCCAGAACAGCTGGGCCTACCGCTGATTCTCAAACAACCGGATTCAGCCTTTTCGCATGGCGTGGTGAAAGCAAGCAATCCGGCTGACTACCTTTCGAAGGTGGAGGGCTTTCTTAAAGATTCCGATCTGGTGATCGGCCAGGAGTTTCGGCCGACTGATTTTGACTGGCGTGTGGGCATTCTTGAAGGTAAAGTTCTGTATGTGTGCCGTTATTACATGGCCCGTGGACATTGGCAGATATATAACCACTCAAAAAAGGGCAGGGACTCAAGCGGGAATGCCGATACACTTGAGATTTCCGATGCGCCTCCAGCAATTGTTGAAGCCGCTACCAAGGCAGCTGCGTTGATTGGTAACGGCTTGTATGGCGTAGATCTGAAGGAGGTCGACGGGAAGCCCATTGTTATCGAAATCAATGACAATCCAAGTATTGATGCTGGGGTGGAGGATGAAGTGGCCCGCGATCAACTTTATGAAACTATCATGCGAGTGTTCCTCCGCCGTATGGAAGCCAAACGTGAATCCCGTTAAGTATGTCCGAGACAACGAATACAAAGTTTCACCTGTTCGAACGCTATGGCGTTGAGCTGGAATATATGATTGTCGACCGCGACACTCTGGATGTCCGGCCGATCGCCGACCAGGTGGTGCACGCAGTCGGCCATGAGCGCAAAAATGAGGTCAAGCACGGCAAGTTGCGCTGGTCCAATGAGCTGGTCATGCATGTCATTGAATTGAAGACCGATGGCCCTTCTCCTTCACTGGATGGGCTTGCTGCGGATTTTCAGGCTGAAGTAAACTATTTGAATGGCATATTGGCCGCCAAGAACTGCTGCCTCCTTCCCACCGCCATGCACCCATGGATGAATCCATTGAAAGAGACTCAACTTTGGCCACATGGAGACCGTGCTATATACGATGCTTTTGACCGCATCTTCGGCTGCCAGGGACATGGCTGGTCGAATCTGCAATCGACTCACATTAATCTACCGTTTTCCGGAGATACGGAGTTTCAGCGGTTGCACACCGCTATTCGTCTGGTCCTGCCGCTTTTGCCGGCATTGGCGGCCAGCTCCCCTATTGTTGAAGGGAAGGTCGCGAATAAGCTGGATATGCGCTTGGACCATTACCGGAGCAACTGCGCGCGCATCCCTTCGATTACCGGTCATGTGATTCCCGAGCGGGTTAATTCCGAATCTGAATACAGTGAGAAGATTCTGCGCCGTATTGATGCGGACCTGAGGCCCCATGATCCGGATGGAATTCTGGAAGCGGAATGGGTCAATGCGCGTGGTGCAATTGCCCGCTTTGAGCGGGGGACGATCGAGATCCGCCTCCTGGATATTCAGGAGCATCCAGGCGTGGATCTGGCGATTGTGCAATTTGTCGTGGCGCTGATACGAGCTTTGGTAGAGGAACGCTGGTCCCCTCTGGCAAGGCAGTCGGTGCCGGTTGTCGCGGAGTTGGGCTTTCTTCTGAACGAATCGGTGATTCAGGGCGAAAATGCGCGGATTCCCGAAGGCGATTACCTGGAAGCGCTGAATCTGGAAAAAGAGCAGCCGGAAACGATCAGCGAGGTTCTGTGGCAGCTGCTCCGGCGCGTGGCCATGCCCGAGGATTCATGGCGCGAGCCAATTGAGTTCATCCTCAGACGCGGTTGCCTGTCGCGCCGTTTGCGGCGGGCTGCTGGCAAGCATCCAGACCGGGCTGCTTTGCAGGCCATCTACCGTCGCTTGGCAGACTGTTTGCAGAATGGCCAGCGTTTCGATGTCTGACGAAGATTCCAATTCCCTTCTAGTGCTCAGTTGTGAGCATGCAACGGCTTGGATCCCGGCTGAGTATAAAGCCCTGTTCGCAGGTGGAGAGGCTGTGATTAGAAGCCACCGCGGCTGGGATCCGGGGGCGGTTCAGGCGGCGGAGCGCTTTCAGACGGCTTTTGCCTGCCCCTTGTTTCAGGGTTGTATGAATCGACTTTTGATTGAGCTGAACCGTTCTGTGGACAGTCAGGCATTGTGGTCAGAATTCAGCCGACCCCTGCCCGCTGCAGCAAAGGAAGCATTGCTCCGGGATGTCTACCGTCCTTACCGGGCGGAGGTTGAGGCCGCTCTGCGACGGGTACAAGCCAGATATGGAACGGCCGTCCACCTTTCGATCCACAGCCTGACACCTGAACTCAACGGTCAGCGCAGGGAGTTTGACATCGCACTTCTTTTCGACCCCCAGCGACCACGGGAAGCCAGGCTGTGTGAAACTTGGGCTCGGCAAATGCGGGATCGTGATGACTCGCTGGTCATTGCTTTCAACACCCCCTATAAAGGGACGGACGATGGTCTGGTGGAGAGCTTTCGGCACCACTTCGACGAGGCGGCCTACATCGGGCTGGAGATTGAATACAATCAGGCCTTGCTCGACCGGCCGAGCCGTTGGCAGGAAGTTGTTGCGGCTTCGGTCAGCGGATTTCCTTACTCCACTTCATAGCGGATGTAGTTGACGCCGCCAATTTTCAGGTGGCGTATGTTTTTGGCCAGTTTTCCAAGTAGCAGCAGTCCAAGTTCGTCGGGCGTCGCTGGTTCAGCCTTCTGATCCAGCTTCTCGAGTGCGATGTCGAGGTCGTCGGTAATTGTGCGGTCGACAAATTCAACGACGATTTTAGATTCATCCAGGTTTAGGAGGACCGCGAGCTTGTCGGGTCGATCGGTGGATTCACTCAGGTGGAGAAACAGTTCTTCTGCGGTCAGGTGTAGATTGTGCTTCTTGCTGTTGCTCAGCTTTTGTTTTTCCGCATAGCGTTCGATAAATGCCTGCAGTTGCGGCAATGCTTCGGCTCGACAAGGGAGGTTGCAGCGAGCGCCACCGCTGGGGCGCAGGGTAAAGAGAAAACTCAAGGCGATAGCGGTCAACCCACCCATCGTCATGCCGTTGTTGAGGAAGGTTGCTAGCGCGTCCGGGATTAAGTCTGGAAAAACCAATTGGCTCTGGAAGGCGTACCCTGTCCAGAATGAGATGCCTATGATAACCCCTGTTTTGTAATTAAAACCTTCGCTGGTAGCGAGTTTGACCCCGGTGACAAAGAGCATAGAAACCAGGACGAAGAGGAATGCGCCGACAACCGGAGAGGGGATGGCGTTGATAAGGGCGCCCATTTTGGGAAAGAAGGCCAATAGAGCCAGGAAGGCTGCGGCATACATTCCCACGCGCCGGGCCGCAACCCCGGTGAGTTCCACCACTGAAATCGCATTGGAGTAGGTTGTATTGGGCAGGGTTCCAAGCGCACCCGCAATCGCGTTGCCTACCCCATCCGCATAGAGTCCACCTTGAACCCGTTCGTAATCGATCTTGCGGAAATTACGGGTTGAGACCTGCTGGATTGCCATTGAATCCCCAAGGCTCTCAACCGCACCAATCAGCGTTATCAATGCAAAGGTGAGGTAGATGGAGAAAACCTCAGCGCTGAATTCGAGATGGAATCCCTGCCACGAGCCTGAAGGCAGGCCGATCCAATCGGCGGCGCGCACCGAACTGAAGTCAACGATTCCAAACACAGCGGCCACGAGAGTGCCCGAGGCAATTCCTATCATTGGACTCCAAAGGCGCACACGGGCATTGCCAAATATAGCCAGTGCGATGATAATGAGTACAGTGATGCCCGCGACCTGCATATTGCGGACGGCTGGAAATTCGGGATCGCCAGCCATCACATTCAGAGCGATCGGCATAACATTGACCACAATCAACATTATCACCACACCGCCCACAAGGGGAGTGATAATGTTGCGCAGTGGTCCGAGAAACCAGCCGAACAGGATCTGCAAGGGTGCCGAGAGGACCGCCATGGTTGCCACCAGTGCCATGCCACCGACCTCGACAGCAGCGAGGGAACAAGCAACGAAAGCTGCCGAAGTCCCGATGAAAAGCAAGTAGCCCGCACCGACCTTACCGAAACGACGTATTTGAATATAAGTGCTGATGCCGCTTGCCAGCAGGGATGCGAACAAAATCCAAGACACCTCGTCCGGATTAAGACCCGCTGCGCGGGTCACCACCAGTGGTGTCACTAATATCGGCGTCACAATCATGAGCACATACTGGAAGCCCAGTAAAATACTCATCCATTCTGGCGGCCGTTCATCGACCGCATATTGCAAACCGTCTTTTTCAGGTGCTTGGTTCACCAAAGCCATAGCTCGGAAAAGAAGCAGCGCAGTGTTTCAGCGGCAAGGGAAAAGGCTATCGACGAACTTGACCAATTTTATGGATATGCCCTTTAAAGCTCCTTCAACCAAGCCTCGCACAATTTTGTCCAGGTTGCGGCCCTACCGGCTTCCGGGCGGGTGCCGAAACCGTGTCCACCGCTCGGGTAGATATGGAGTTCGGCGGGAATGCTCGCTCGTTGCAGAGCGCGGTAGTAGCGCAGGGCGTTTTCAACGTGGACTACACTGTCGTCGCTGGCATGCACAATAAAGGCGGGAGGGGTGTCGGTCTGAATCTGAAGTTCACTGGAGAGCAATTGTTCCAGCTCTGAATCCGGGTCAGGGCCGAGTAGATTGGCACGTGAACCAGGATGGGCATAGACGGGGTCCATGGTGATGACCGGGTAAATCAGGATCTGGAAATCAGGGCGGGCGGATTCCTGATCAATGGTGTCGCTGAAAGCCGGTTCCGCGATGGCGCTGTTGTAGTGGGTTGCGGCCGTGGAGGCCAAGTGACCACCGGCGGAGAAGCCTAGAATGCCAATTCGTTCGTGATTTATATGCCAGTCTGCCGCCTGTGAGCGCACAAGTCGGATAGCGCGCTGGGCGTCCATCAGCGGAATCGGATGGCGGTAGCCGTTGCTTGGCAGGCGGTATTCGAGCACAAAGGCGCTGACACCCAGGGATTGCAGCCATTGACCGATAGCGTGCCCCTCGTGCTCCATCGACAAGAACCCGTAGCCTCCGCCCGGCAACACGATGACACCGGCCCCAGTTGCCTTATCAGGATCTGCGGGGTAAACGATCAGTTGGGGTCGGTCGGTTGCTTTATCGCCGAGTGCTTGCGGAGCTTTTTCCTGCCAGAGCGGGATGCTTGTGTGCGAAGAATTGGATAGGGCCATGGTTACGAGAAAGGCGTTGAGCAGCAGTAGAAGGGTGAGCCGAGGCGAGAGCATTGTGGGGGCGGTCATTGAGGTCGGTTGAGTTCGAATAAATCCTTGGTGTGGCAATACCAGGACGGACTCGCCATGCGGCCGATCGGGTTATAGGCACAGGCATTGAAAGCGAGCTTTTCGGGATCGAAGAGCCCGTCGCGTGCGTGTACCCGGTGAACAATGCCGATGACCAAGCGGTTGCCACCGATTTCGATGGTGCTGTGTTCCGTGCATTCCAGGGAGGCTGGCGCTTCAGCGATGCACGGGACCTCGACGGCTTCGCCGGGGATCAGTTTGAGGCCGCTGCCCTCAATTTCGCTGACACCATAGGGTAACGGTCGGGCGCTGGCATTCATGGCCTGAAGCACGCCTTCGTCCACCAGATTGACGACAAAGGCCCTTTGCTGACGGATATTGCGGGCGGTATCTTTGGGCATGCCTGGCTCGCGGTCACCCGGGGCAAAGGCCAACAGTGGAGGCTTGGAGCCAAAGACATTGAAAAAGCTGAACGGCGCCGCGTTGACAATGCCATCGGTATTAACCGTCGTCACCCAGGCAATCGGCCGTGGTGTGACCAGGCAGGAAAGGATTTTGTAAGCGGAATCCGCATGTGTATCCATCAGGTCAAAGGTCATAGGTGGCAACCTAGGTCGATGTTATGGGATGGACAACAAATACTTTTGGTTTCCAGTGCGACGCACAAAACCGAAGCTCTGAATGCGAATTGACATTAAAAGTTCATGATTTAGATCTATATAAAACGTCTTTTTATAGCTAAATTTAACCTCTTCTACCCCTGCCACGGATCTGATGAATACTTTCCTATTACTCACAATGGTTTTGCTGTCGGTGTGTTTACCCGCCAGCGTTGAAGCTCAACGGGCCTTTTATCTGGCCTCGGATGAAGGCGCCCAGCTGGTTCGCAAGGTTACCCGCTCGCATTACCATTATGGTGCGAATGCGGAGCATTCAGTGAGAATTGGCGAAGTCCCAACTCGTTTGCACGATCACCTGGCTTACGTTCCTGGATACATTGAAGTGAGAAGCCATAGACTGACGAATTGGACGATCCTCGGTAATCATGTGGGGCAAACGGATGTGCAAAGTATTCTGGTTGACCTCCGGATTCGAGCGAACCGGGATCTCGAGGATGTTTTCCTCATTGTGCATTGGTATTTGGAAGGCGGTCGCGAGTTTCGAATTGTGGGATCCGTGGGCCCAATGCGCGCCGGGCGCACTCAATCTGTGGATTACGAGGTAGAAATTCCGCGAATGTTCGAAGAGGCTCGGTACCATTTGAGTTTTTATAGCGCTGGCATTGAAATTCGCGGATTTATGAGTGACGCAAGCTTGGATACCCCTTATCAGCGCTATGTTCGGAGTGTAGGGGAATCTCCACCGGACGGTCATCCTCAGGTCCTGCATTTGGTCGAACCGCAACAGCTGCCTCCTGTTCCTGATGGCGTCTCGAGGAGGGTTTCTGCTTTGGTTGATATTGATGCCGCAGGCTATGTGAAGAAGGTCAACATTGAGCAGTCTCCTGGGAACGAACACAGTGTTGCGGTAAAGGATGCTTTGCGCCTTTGGGAATTCAAGCCGCTGATCCGCGACGGCAAACCCATTCCGACTCAAATTCGGGTCCCGTTTGACCTTTAGAAATCAAGCTGCAGGCCGACCGTAACACCGCGCCCGGGGAGCGGTTGGAGATCCTTGATAAAGGAGGTGTGGGGACGGGCGTCGCTGTTCAGCAAGTTCTCTCCGCGAAGGAAGATGGAGCCGCTTTGCTGGTTCCAGTTGAAGCGTTGAGTGACGGCGATGGTGAGCATCGTGTAGGCACGGGTATCGGTTTCGAAGGGTGCCGTGTGGGTTTGGCTGAATACCCTCATCAAACGGCTCTCGATCGCCGTATTGGCAAGGCGAAGTTCTCCCTTGAGTCCCGCGCGCATCGGGGGAATGCGCGGGATGTTTTCGCTGGCGCCGCGATCACGGGCGCGGACGAAGTCGACCATGCCGCCGAAGTCAAAGTGGTTCGTTTCGTCCTCCCAGATACGCAACATCAACTCGGCTTCAGCTCCATAATAGAGTGCGTTGCTTTGGACATAGCGGGTGACGCCGATGAATTCGTTGTCTTCCCCCGCAGCCTCGCGGTCCTGCAGGAAGGCTTCGTCGACCTGGCTTTCCGGAATTAGGGTAAAGCTTTCGTCTTCATTTTCAAAGGCTAGTTCGTCGGTTACCCGTAGCGCCACATAGTCGCGAATGCGGTTGGCGAAGAGGGCGACTTCACCGCGCATGCGGTTATTGTTCCATTGCAGGCCGATGTCCCAGTTGTAGGAGCGCTCGCGGTCGAAGTTACCGCCGAATGGATGGTCGCTGATTTCGTAGGAGAAGGTGCCGATGTGTGGGCCGTCCGCATACAACTCCTGGGCACTCATGAGGCGCTCTGTGTAGGCAAAGGTGCTGCGAATCGCGGCTGTTTCGGAGATGGGAATCACTGCTCCGATCGAGCCATTGGCACCCCATTTGCGGTAGCGGTCGGGTGGGGTGGTTGCGCCGGTAATTTCATCGCGCTCAAACAATTCCGGCTTTATGGTTGTGTGTTCGATACGGGCACCGAGCTGCAACTTGAAATGCTCAAGGGGAAGCTCTTCAAAAACAAAGGCAGCCAGCTTAAGGTTGGTCGTTGGCCGCAGAAAGGCCTCGTCGCCAGTCGCCGAGAATCGATTGCGGCTTGCTTGCAAGCCAACTGCCCCCTCGATCCAGTCGCGGACTTCCTGGGCCAGTTCCAGGCGTGCTTCCCAGCCACGGTTTTTGAAGGTGGTTCCTTCGATGCCGTCCTCAAATTCACCGTGACGGTAGTTGGCGGCACCCACCCGCAGGCGCAGAGATTCGAATCCTGGTAAAGGTTGTTTGAGGCCGGCGTGCAGGTCGAAGCGGTTTTGCCAGCCATCGATGGTGACGAGGTCATCAAGTTCCCGTTCGATAATCGGGTTGCCCTCTGTATCCCGTCCTTCGAAGTCTTGTTCGACTTCCCGCCCCAGGCCGTACTTCGTTTCATAGCGGGAGTAGCTCAGCCCAACGAATCCCCGCTCAAAGCGGGCCGTCGTGCCGAATACGGCCTCCCGCGTTTTGACAAAGCTGTTTTCTGAGTGTCCGGATTCCTGCTGGGCTTGCAACTCGGGATCGGTCGCGGCGAAGCCGGGGATGCGCACGTCACCGTGGTCTCGCCACAAAAAACTGCCATTGAAGAGAAACCGGTCCTCACTGTGAATCACCTTTCCGGAACCCGTCCAGCCATCGGAGACAGAGGAATACTGTCCGCGAACGTGTCCCTCGCTACCCTGTGCGGGTCCAGTGATTGGGACCCGGCTATCGATCACGTTGACAACACCTCCCATGGCGTTGCTGCCGTAGAGTAGTGTCGCCGGGCCGCGAATGATTTCGACACTGTCCATCATGTTCGGATCGAGCCCAATCGGGTGATCGTGGCTGCCTATGGAGGCGTCCAGCGTGTCTAGTCCGTTTGAGAGCACGCGGATGCGGTCATTGGTAAAGCCGCGCAGAATCGGACGGCTCGCTCCTGGAAAGTAACTGGTGGAGCTGATCCCGAGTTGTCCGTCGAGGGAATCTCCAAGGGAGACCGTGACTTGCGGCCGCAGGTCATGGCCATTCAGTTCCTTGACTGGCTGTGCGTAATCCAGAGCTGCTCCGGGCAGTCCGAATCCGCGGACCTCAAAGTCCTCGAGATCGAAGACCATTTCGGCGTTGACGGAAGTCGCTAATCCCAGACCAAGGATGGTCGACACGCAGCGAAGGAATACATCTCTTTGTAGCATAGGCTACATGTAGCATCAGCTACGTATTGACATGTCAATCTATTTTTGAATGCTGGAAAGAAGATATGAGCAGTCACTCGATTACTCCATCCGCCGCTCGCCGCCATGCCCGCGTGCGCCGCCAGCACGGCTCTGAATTGGCCCAGGACTATGTCGAAGCAGTAGCCGACAAGTTGCAGGAGGAGGGTGAGGTGCGGGTTGCGGATTTGCAAAAGGTGTTTGGTGTTTCCCATGTCACTGTCATTCGCACTCTGCAGCGTCTGGAGCAGGCGGATTTGGTTTTTCGCGAAAAGGGGGGAGGAGTCTGCTTGACTGAAATGGGTGCGGAAATGGCCTCCCACGCGGCCGAAAGGCACCGTTTGATGCGCGAATTGCTGATGCACATTGGGGTTTCTGAAGGGATTGCCGACGCCGACGCCGAGGGTATGGAACACCATCTCAGCAAGGAAACCATGGAGGCGGTGCGCACTTTTCTGGAAAAATGCCGCTGTCCGAACCCGGCATCTGCTGAATAATGCTGCATCGACGTTCCGCAGTTTACTCGCGCCGGGCATTTCTGCGTTGGAGCGGTTCAGCAGCCTTGCTCAGCCTGGTCCCTTCGACTTTGCTTGGGCGTTCCGCAAATCTGGATACGGTCTGCCTGATTCACACTACCGATCTGCATGGCAACATTCTGCCGACTTCCACTTATGGTGGCATTCCGGATGTCGGTGGGCTGGCCCGCTGTGCGACCCGGATCAAGCAATGGAAGGCGCAGAATCCGCACCACTTGTTGCTGGATATGGGCGACCTCTATCAGGGCACGGATGTCGGCTTTCGCACCAAAGGTCAGGTCATGATCCGCTGCCTGAATCATCTTGGTTACGATGCCTGGGTTCCGGGGAATCACGAATTTGACTGGGGAGTGGAGGCCTTTGAATCGGCGCTGAAGGCTTCGAATATGCCGGTGATTTGTGCCAACAGTCGCTGGGATGGACAACGGGTATGGAATGAGCGTGAGGTTGGGAAGACACCCTTGCAGCCCTGGGTATTGAAAAAACTGAATGGGTATAAGGTTGCATTCATTGGCCTGACCACGCCTGGCATACCGAACTGGTTTTTGCCTGAAAAGCTAGGGGAGTTTCGCGCGACAGATCCAGTGGGCGCCTTGCGGATGACCCTGCGGCAGGTGGAGGCGGCGAAGCCTGATGCGATTATCCTGGGTACCCACATGGGCATTCGTCCGGGTATGACAGGCGACGACACCGCCAACCGCCTGTTCGCCATCGCTGAAGCTTTTCCTCAGATCGATGCCATTCTAGGCGGTCACACGCACCGCGATCAACCGAATCAGCGGGTTGGACGTATCCCGTATACTCAGGCGAACTACTTTGGTATCCACGTGGGTCGGCTGGATCTGGTCTTTGATCGGGATAGCCGCAAGTTGGTGCAGGTGCAACCGATGACTTCCTACATGGATGGATCGGTGAAGCTGGATCCGGAGGTGCTGTCCCTTACCCGCGACGAGGTTGAGGCTTCGCAGGTGTATCTGGCGGAGGCGGTGGGGCGTTTGGACGATCGGCTGTCGGTCGAGACCTCCCCGAATCGACCCAGTGGGATTGAGCGCCTTATCGGCACTGCGGTCGTGCAAGGGCTCTACAGCCGCGGGATTGAGGTCGATGCTTGTTATCACGGGTTGATTTATCAGGACAGTCCAATTGAGCCTGGGGAGAAGACTGTTGAGGACTGCTGGAGCATCCTGCCATTTGAGAATTTTGTAGTGACTGCTCAATTCAGCCGCGCGCAGTTGATTGCCATCATGGAGGAAGCCTACAACCACCGCAGTCTGCGCAGTTTGATTGGGTTGCCGAAATTGGAAACCCGGGGCTCGCGTGGCAATCGACGTATCGTATCTGTCAAAGATGAACACGGCCGCGAATGGCCTGATGACCGCCCTATCCGTGTCGCCATCAATTCCTACGATGCAGCTTCGGGCGGTGGGCGTTATACGGTTCTACGCGAGGTTTTGGAGGAGTCCGCAAGCCAGCGCAAAATGCACCCGCTGCTTGTCCGTTCAGTGATGATCGACTGGATCCGTGAAAAGTCGCCTGTGCGCGAACAGGATTTGCTGTAGCTTGGCAGGTTCAGCTCCCGCGCTTACACTTTATACTCAACTGAGCCGGTTGCGGTAGTCTTGGTAACCGAATCTGCGGATTACCTTTACTGCCTCAGTCTGCGGATCGTAGGTCGCGATCGACGGCAGCCGAATGCCATTGAAAGTCGTGGTCTTGACCATGGAGTAGTGACCCATGTCGAGAAAGACCAGGCGGTCGCCAGATTTCAGGGGGGCGTCAAAGGACCAGTCACCTATCACATCACCGGCCAGGCAAGTCATGCCGCCCAGGCGGTAAGTGTGTGCCTTTTCGCCCGGATCGCCGCCGTCGACAATGACTGGGCGGTAGGGCATTTCCAGCACGTCGGGCATATGTGCCTGGGCGGAAGTGTCGAGGATGGCGACCGGAGTTTCGGCCTCGACGATATCCAGCACCGAAGCGACCAGCACTCCAGTGTTCAGCGCAACTGCCTCACCGGGCTCCAGATAGATTTGCAGGTTGTAGCGATCACGGAAGTGCTCAATCAGACGACACAGGCGGTCGATGTCGTAATCCTCGCGGGTGATGTGATGACCGCCGCCGAAATTCAGCCACTTCATTTGCGGCAGGAATTCACCGAATTTGGCTTCAACTCCCTCCAGCGTCTTCTCTAGATCGTCGGAATTCTGTTCGCAGAGAGTGTGAAAGTGCAGACCGTCGATGCCCTCCAGCGATTCGCCGTCAAATTGACTGCGGCGAATACCGAGACGGGACCCTGGCGAGCAGGGATCGTAGATGGCCACTTTGCCTGTGGAGACTTCCGGATTGATGCTCAGG
>JBJHBN010000006.1:0-15877 GCA_050485505.1 Opitutales bacterium
ACCATATGGTCCATACGGGTGCTGCCGACGATGTGGATGCGCTCAGGAGGGACGCCAATGCGCTTGAAGTATTCAGCCCCCTGGGGCGACCAGGCAAGAATGTGGTCACAGCCGCTGGATCCGTGCAGGTGCTCACCGCTTTCGCCGGGAAAGACTTCGTCCCGGCGGACGCTTTCCTGAATCAGAAAGGTGGTGATTCCCGTGCGTTGGGCCTGCAGGCTGAGCTCGCGTTCAATGCGCGAACGGTCGTTGCTGAGAACGAGTGCCCGGATTTGGAGGCCTTCAAAGCGGACTAAGAACTCACTCCAAATATGCGCATAGGCTTGCTCGCCACGCTGGTCCGGATTGGACAGCCACTGCTCAACGGACCAGACCTGATCAAAGATTGAATGTGCGCGGTCAAAATCGTGAGTATTTCGATAAATGTGACAGCAATCCAACCCCGCACAGCCAATTTTAGGGTGTTGTCGTTTCAGCTCTCGGACGATGGGTTCAATGGCGTTCAGGGCTTCAACGCTGTTGGAAAACTCAAAAACTATCCAGTCGTCAAAACGCCCGAGCCATACCCGCTCGAGAATTCGCCTGAGGTCCAAAAGGTTTTTCGGAGGGTCCGCATACTGCCAGCCCAGATCGGGGTGCAGGAGGGCCAAGAGGCGTTCGCTGCTTGAACGGGTGCGATCGCCGTATTGAGGCTGGGAGCAGCCAGAAATAGAAAGCAGCTGATCACACAAATCTGGTAGATCTTCCAGCCAGCTGTCGACCCATTGCATCTCGCGCCGGGTCGGGCGATAAAAGGGATTGGCAAGCAAGGTCGCGACCTGCGCTTTCCAGTCGGTCCCCACTGCAACGGCTATGCGTTGGACCCAATCGCATCCGGGTATGCGCCCGAAGGTCGACAATGGGCCGTCTTGAAATTTCACGGAAGGCGATTCCTCGACGGCCTCACCTCTCCGCCCCTGAGACGCGGCCATGGCATAAGGATCCTCCAGCTTTTGGAACAGGTCCAGCCGGGTTCCTGGGGTTCCGTTCCATATTTCCAAACCCCGCTTCGCGGCATCCTGCGCCAAACGGCGCATCGCGCGGTATTTGTCATCCACGTCCGGATAGGCCCAAGGGTGGGTGTAGGCCGTGCGGCCATGCAACTTGAAATGCAGGTCCGGGTCATCCTGTAAGCGGCCCGGCGTATCAGGTGTGTTCCCGAAACTCCAATCAACTCCCAGCATCACGACCTTACGATAGCCGCGCCGGTACAGAAAGCTTATAGCCGAAGAAAGCACGTCCGCTCCTAAATACCATGGGGCTTCATGCAGCATCTGGTGTTCGATCCCCTTTTTACGGGTTGCAACGACCTCAACTCCTACTGCCTCCAGCCGTCGTAATCGGTCGGCCATACCGTCCTGCTGAAAGAGTGTTCGGTCTCCAATGTAGAGGAAACGCGGTTTCAGCGGCAGACTGTCCACATGATACACCCATGCATTGAGCAGGCAAATATCCGTGTGCTTCAACGAGTCCCAATCTATCTGACCAGCACTCGGGCCACAGCCAATCACATAGGCAGTTGCCAGCCCCGATCCGGACGGCTCCGAAGGCAGGGTGGAGTCCACTAACGGGTACCAGTAAGCGACTTCAGGTAACAACCTTCCGACCATAGAGCAGGCTTGTCTCGCTAAATCGAGCTTCCCTGCCTCCTCCAGAAGCATGGCTGCCAACTGATACAGCTGGGGATGCAAGGGAATCTCTCTCGCCCCTTCCAGAAATTGTAGCGCGGCCCTGGAGTCGCCAGCCTGCTCCAATCGCACGAGCTCTTTGAAAAAGTTTTCGGATGCCAGCCGCACAGCGCTTCCATCCCGCTCCGCCCGGTCCGCAATCAGCGCCTCGCAGCGTTCAATCAGCCCGCGCGTGCGTTCGGGGTGGCGATCTTCTTCCAGCGCTTGTTCAAACAAGGTTTTTGCATCCTCGTAGCGACCCTCCCGGATCGCCAGGTGGCCCAGGCGGCGCAGCAGGGGCGATGCCTTGGGGTAAACCTTCAGGCCCGCCTCACAGGCTTGCCGAACACCATTGTCGTCGCGCAGCTTTGCCTTGGCTTCGGCTGCGTACATGTAGGCCGAAACGTCCGAGGGATCCAACCGCTTCAATCGGTCCACATCCTCCAGAACCCCCGACCAGTTTCGCTCGTGTAGAGCCTGGTCAAGCTTCCGCTTGATTCGTTTACTGCGCAGCTTCCGGAACATTTACGTGAACAGCATTCAAAAAACGGGTTGGGCGCAATTCTGAAGTCCCAAAAAAGGCGTAGCGAAGCAGCGAGAGCGTCCACCGCCTCACCAATAACCGCCCACTGCCTACAGCCAACCGACTACAGTCACTCCTTTTGATACCATTGGCCGCGGGTGTTCTGGAGCCAGACGCCGCTGCGGGCGAGTTGGGCGATGCGGGCGGCGCGTTGGCGGGCGACGGTGTCGACGGATTGGCGGGTGCGCTGGGCGACGAGTTCGTAGAGTTTGCGGCGGTCGCTGTTTTCGGCTTCGACGACTTCCCGCTGCTCGCGGGTGAGGTTGCCGCGGGCTTCAAGGAGGCCGCGGTTGTTCTCGCCAAGGTCACCGCTGGTCTTGAGAGGGTCGATGACTTCCAAGCGCTCTTTCATGCGCTCGGTAATGGACTCCACGTCGTCCGCAGTGACATAGGCTGCTCCACCAAACAGGCCAAAACAAAGGATCAAAAATAAATGCACAGCTCTCATTGCTCGCCCTCCTCCTCGAGGGGTTGATAGTCCATGGTTTCAGATGCGCGGTCGATGTCCCCAAAAATATCCTCCAGCTCGCGCTGAATCCGATGATTGATCGTCACCTCAATGTAAATGGGCTCCACACGAATGGGGTCCGTCGAAACCCGGATACAGCCCGCCTGCGGCAATATTCCGGCCATAACCAAACCCGGCAATGCCAGCCAGGACAACATTTGCGGCAATCGATTCATCATAGATCTAGGACCCGCATTCAATCCGAGAGTTCCGCATGGAGCAAGCGTGAAAGCGGAGGTGTTGAGCTAGGAGCTAGGGGCTAGGGCTAGGAGCTAGGGCTAGGGTTAGGGTTAGGACTAGTAGTGCGACCAGGTGGCTGGGGAAGTCGCCACTTTGCTACATCCGACAAACGTCAGGCGACTCTTGCACAAAGAATCGGTCTGAAGGTAAAGGAAATCACCCGCTAATCACAAATCCCCTCGACCCGCTGGTTTAGTTTCCTTTACTCAGCATAATGAGTAAAAAGCTAAAGTGGGGTATTCTTGGAACTGGACAGATTGCCGGCGAGTTCGCGCACGATTTAACGGAATCTCACACGGGAGAGCTGGTGGCGGTGGCGAGCCGGTCGATGGCGAATGCCAAGCGCTTTGCAGACAACAACGGAAGCCCGACCGCCCACGGCAGCTACGAAGCGCTGTTTGCGGACCCAGCAGTGGACATCGTTTACATCGCGACGCCCCACCCGATGCACGTGGAATGGGCTGTAAAGGCCGCGGAAGCGGGCAAGCACATCCTCTGCGAAAAACCGCTGGCGATGAACGTGGCCGAGACCCAGCGCATCCTCACCGCTGTCCGCACACACAAGGTCTTCCTGATGGAGGCCTTCATGTACCGCTGCCATCCACAGACGCAAAAAATCATCGACTGCATTCGTGAGGGCCGCATCGGCGAGGTCAAAACCATTCGCTCGGTTTTCGGCTTTCGCTTCGATTGGGATCCCGCACACCGTCTGCTCGATAAATCCCTGGGCGGCGGCAGCATCCTCGATCTGGGCTGCTACCCGGTTTCATTCATTCGCCTGATCGCTGGCGCGGCAATGGGGAAAGGCTTTGCCGATCCACACACCTTTCACGGGCTGGGACATCTGGGCAAAACCGGTGTCGACGAATACGCCTCCGCATTGATGCAATTCGAAGGGGATATCATCGGCGAAGCGTCCATCGGCATGCGCCTCCAGCGCGGAGCCTACTGCGACATCTACGGAACCGAAGGCTCCATCCACGTCCCCACCCCCTGGCACCCGGCCAAGCACAAGGGCGAGTGGGCATTTCAGCTGGAACGCCCGGGCAAAGAACCGGAAAGCATCACGGGGAGCACTGACCGCAGCCTGTTCGCCCACGAAGCCGACTTCATCGCCGCCCACATCGCCAAGGGTCAGGCCAGCAGCCCCGGGCCCTCCCTCGACGACACCCTCGGAAACATGCGCTGCCTCGATCAGTGGAAGGACGCGATCGGATTGCATTATAAGTAAGACCTGTGGCGGACGGTCGATAGCCCTTCGGGAAGGATTGAGCCAGATCCTACTTAGAGGCGCTTTCGTGCTCCCGCTACGATAGACCTTTCGAGGCGCGCTCCTGCTACAGCGCATTTACCATAAAGTCCGCCTCCGCTGGAACTGCTGCCTGACCCGGTCGACACTCCTTGCACTATGCTCCGATTGCGCAGATTCCTGCTGGCCCTGTCCCATCTGCCCGTGGTGGCTTCCGCACTTTTTGCACTAAGTTGCACCCCCACTGCGGCCGAACCTGAACATGCTCTCTACATGGCCGTGAGCATGACGAGAGATTTCACCATCGGCCGGGAAACGCACCGCCACAATGGTGTGTTCTTCAGCCCGGACCGGGAACACATCGAACACGTTGGTTTCAACCACCCGCGTGTGGATGCGCTGGCATTTGACCACAGGGATCCAAACGTTTTCTATCTGGCTGCGCTGAATGGTGTGCTAGGGACACGCGACGGTGGCGAAACCTGGCGTATACTCACCGGCTGGCGCCAAACCGAGGCCAAATATGTGGCGGTCAATCCCTTCAATCCGGACGAAGTTTTCGCGGCTTTGCCCGATGGTGTGGGGTATTCTCCGGACCAGGGCGAAACCTGGTCCTACCGCGACGATGGTATCCGTCGCAAATACATTCAGATGATCCGCTTCGACTACAGTCGCGAGGGTCACTTGCTGGTCGGCACTGAGAAGGGGATTTATCACAGTAGTGACAGCGGGCTCAGTTGGCAAAAAGCCTTGGAAACCAGCGCAACGGTCAATGACCTGCGCCAATCGCCGCACGATCCAGACCTTTTCATCGCAGCCACGCAGTCGGACGGGGCATGGCTCTCCAGTGACGCGGGTCGGAGCTGGGAGAGAATAGAGGGCATTCCAACCGATCATACTCTTCACACAGCCAGCTTCTACCCTCACAACCCCGATCGCATGGGTGTCTGTGGATGGGAGATCGGCATGCTGGTTTCTGCGGATGGTGGCGACAGCTGGAGCCAACGCAACGAGGGGCTTCCAAATTCCAATATCTGGAGTTTCTCATTCGACCCTGACTTTCCGGACAGAGTTTACGCCAACCCTCACCATGAGGCACTTTTCGTATCGGACGATTTCGGCAAAACCTGGCGTGAGTTCATGTTCGCCGGTGCCGTCGTCTGGGATTATCAATTCGTGCGCAAGGATCGTTGACCATGTTTTTCAAGACCAAGCCCCTAATCCCTCTGGCTTGCCTGCTGGTTCTCACACCGGGCATTAGTGCCAGCCACCATAATTTGAGTCACGATGCCCTCCAACAGGGTTTGCAGAACCGGATTCAGGAGAGTCTGCAATGGCGGTCCGACCGGATAGATCCGCAGACTAATCCCGATGAGGGTGGTCTTTACGACATCGCCGCCAAACTGGCTCTGGGGATCGACACAGAATGGGCTTCGCAGCGTCTGGTCGAGGTCCTGGACTCACCGAGTGGCGACATGTTCTGGATGTTCCCGGTCACTGCTGTGGCTTTCCTGGATCAGGGTCAACTCGATGAGCAGGCCGACGCAGCCCTGCGCAGGGCTTGGCGAACTTACATGCCACAACGGGGCGACACCGAAAACCATTGGATTATGTATTATGTGTCCATTTACCTAATGGCACAGCTCTGGCCTGAGCACGGTCCGGAGGACTGGTTCAACGGCAAGAGTTCAGCAGAAAACATGGTTGAAGCCCGCGAATACATCAACTGGTGGATCAACATGACGACCTCCATCGGCCAGGGCGAATATCACAGTCCACACTACCTTCCGGAATTCATGATCATGATGGCCTATCTGGCCGCCTGGGCCGAGGAGCCGGATATGCGTCAACGGGGCAGAATGATGCTCGACTACCTGATCGTCGATTACGCCAACAGCTCCCTCAACGGAATTCATGTCGGTGCCCACTCACGCATTGTAGACCGCCAGATTTTCGAACCCTGGCAGGGCCTCTCCAGCTACTACGGTTGGCTCCTGTTCGAAAATACACCTGTCCCCGCAAACCATGGCGGCCTTGCCATTGCGTTTACTTTTGCAGCGCAGCATTACGAGCTTCCGCCAGTGATTCACCGCATCGGCACCGACCGCGATGAACCATTCCAACACCGCGAACGCAAACGCACCCGCCAACGCTGGCGCAATGCGGACGACCGGGTAGCCAATGTTTACCGGACCACCTACCTGACCAGCGACTACGCGATTGGCTCCGACCAGGGCGGCTTGTTCAGTCCGATCCAGCAGCATTCCTGGAGTCTTGTCTGGGATGAACCGGATCCGCGTGGTGTCCACAATCGCATATTCTCAATCCACCCGCACTGGAGCGCCTTTGAGCTGCAGATGTTCTTCACCGAGTATCCGGATTCCATGCCCGAAGGTGTGACCCAACAGGGCAAACCGACCTACATGGCCGACGACACCTTCCTTGGAGGCTCGCCATACGAGCAGATTCACCAGGAAAAGGATGCCGTAGTGGTTCTTTATAAGATTGGTCCTGATGCGCCCCACCAGCATATCAATGGTCTATTCTCAAAAGACCTCGATACGATCGAAGAGGATTACAGTGGCTGGATCTTCACCAAGGCAGCAAATACCTATATCGCCTACCGTCCATTGGCCGACTATAGCTGGAAGCCGATTGAGGGCGGTGGCCAGAGACTATACAGTCCACATACAAACAACGGCACCATCCTGCAGGCAGCATCCCGTGATGAATTCGAAAACTGGGACGCGTTCAAACAAGCCATCCGCGAACTGCCGGTCGAAAGCGAGATGTACCCAACTCCTCGTGTTGAGTTCACTAGCCTGCGCGGAGACCACTTTATCTGCGTGTTTGGCGAAAATCCCATCGTGAATGGCAATCCAGTCGATTACGAAAACTGGCCCCTCTTTGGCGGTCCTTTCCTCCAGGCCGATCCCTATTCCCGGAAACTGCGAATGCAGCACGGAGAATTGATCCGCGAACTCGATTTCCGCACCCTTGAGATCCGTGACCGGGTCGTCGAAGACGAACCGGCACATTTCGATCTCGACAGCGTTCGCCGACGCTAAAGTAACAATAGCGCTTCCACCAACATGGTAGCACCTGCATTTATGCTGGTGAACCAGCGCCCAAGGCCCCCAGCGGGTGTGAAAGGTGCTGATCCAATCGCCATAGCGTGCCAAGGTCACGCTCTGCTCATCCACTTCAAGCCGTGAGTCACCGCCAGCCATCGTCATTACCTCAGTCGGCTTTGAACCGTTCCAGAACCAGGTGGCCAATACAGCGCCATAGCCGAGATAATCCAGCAATGAGCCACCACCGTTGCAGTCGTAATACCAATGCGAGCGCTTTTCCTCAAGACTGGGATCGCTTGGGTTTCGCTCCGATCTATCCAAAATCGGACCACGGTTGCCGTCGTAAAAATGCACCTCCTGAAGCTCCCCAATCAAGCCCTCTTCAAGCAAGCGTTTGGCGGTTCGGTGCGGAGGATACCAAGCCAGCGGCCAGTTGACTGCCAATCGGACACCGGCATCCTGCGAAAGAGCTATCAGCCGGTCTGCCTCGTCCAGATTGGAAGCAAGGGGTTTCTCAACCAGCACATGTTTTCCGCAATCGATAATACGCTCAACCCAGAGTGCGTGGTCGCGGGTTGCCGGGCACAGGACGACCAGATCCGGATCGGATTCTTCAATGCACTCACGCCAATCTGTAAAGACCTTTTCCGGACCCAGGCTGCATGAGGAAATGACATCCTCCATTTCTTTTCGATCCGTATGCCAGATGCCGCAGATCTCGGCATTTTCAGCTGCATGTGCAAACCCCAGCAGGTGATCCATATGCCGAAAATCAAAATTAATTCCGGCAATTTTCCATTGCCTGTTCATAACAATTTGGATACTTCTTAAAACCTCCAATCAATGCAACCTTAGATTCATTGATTCACTCATTTATACCCGTTGTTTTTTATTGTGTCTCTCTCATTCAAGAATCCGGATCCATTCTATCGGCCTTGGCCACTGTTTTCTTTAAATGGAGATTATTCCAGCGAACAGTCCGTGCAATCGCTGATCCAAACCCTGAAATCTTTAGAGGGTGCCGGCTTCGGAGGTGTTTACCTGCACCCTCGCCCGGGCTTGATGACAGAGTACCTGTCATCTGAATGGTTTTCATTGATCGAGCGCTTGATCCACGCCTGTGTCGAGCTAGGGCTAAGACCCGCGCTGTATGATGAAAACTCCTACCCAAGCGGTCATGCTGGGGGACATGTCACCGCCGCCCAACCTGAGCTTCAGGCCTATCACATTATTCCTGTTTACGGAAGTGGATCCGATTTTCCGGATGGAACACTTCGGGCTTTCCAATGGGATACAGACCGCCCTGGAAAGGCAATCGATTCGGCTCACAAAGCACAGCCCTGGCTGGCGTTTGTTCTGCGTGGTGGATTCATCTCGGAATGGCATGGTTGCCAGCCAACTGCAAGTTTGCTGAACCCGGAAACCTGCAGACAATTCCTGCAAAAGACACACGACGCCTACAAGAGAAACCTTTCGTCCGAAGCCTGGAATCATCTGGCAGCAATATTTACCGATGAACCTCATTTAATAGCAGACCAACATGGGATTGAGGGAATCGGCCTGCCTTTCACAGACGGGCTGCGCAGTGAATTTTTGGATCGCTGGGGTTACGCGATTGAAGACTCTTTGCCTGAGTTGTTCTTCGACCTGGGCACCTACAGGAGAACCCGTTTCCATTTCTACGAATGCTGCCACGAACTGTTCCGCGAGAACTGGGCAAAGCCGCTGGGCAACTGGGCCCGCAAAAATGGGCTGGCACTAACCGGCCATTACCTAGAACACGATTGGCCGGTCCCCTACGCAACTCCGGGGCAAATGGAATTGTTGGCTGAAATGGATTGGCCCGGAACAGACCAACTACTGGGCTTTCCGCTGTCCGGTCACAGCAAGTACGATATCCAAAACCACCCGCCCTCGGAGGCGGGCTCAGAACCACATCTATTGTATTATCTCAAACAGGCTTCGAGTGTAGCCAATCAGCTCGATAAAAAACGGGTGATGAACGAATGCTGGGGCGCATCCGGTCACGCTGCAGATCCTTCGGACTGGTATCGTATTGGCAACTTCCTTCTCGTCAATGGAGTCAATCATTTGGTTCCACATCACTGCATGCCCAGTATCCGCGGAACCCGTAAACACGATCATCCACCATTTTTCTCTGCACAGAGTCCCTGGTTTTCATCAATACCTCCAATGATCGATGAACTGTCCCGTGTTTGCGAGGCAATGAGCTGGGGACAGACGCAAAACCGGGTGCTGCTTCTGGACGTCCAAAGCACCGGCTTTGTTTTGGCGGCCAAAGGTATCTACAGCACTTCGGGTGCATCAAACAAAACGAGCATCGAGAAACAGGCTGCGCTCAAAGAACTGCGCGAGCCGATAGTGCGGTTGGCCGAACAGATGGCCTGGAAGCAAATCGATTTTGATATCGGCGACGAATACATCATACAGCGCCATGGAAAGGTAAGCAGTGAAGGTCTTCTTACTGTGGGCAATCAGTCCTACAAACTGGTCATCTGGCCTCCTGGCATGCAAAACCTGCGTTCCGCCAGCGTCAAATTGCTCCATCAATTCCTGATCGGAGGAGGAGTAATCGTCGGCGCGTTTCCGGATAAAATCCTTGTAGATGGCGTTGAAGGCAACGTATTTCGACGGTGGCTACAAGAGTACCCGAGGCAAATTCATTCGGTTGAACCGGGTCGTATCCCAGCCTTGGTCGCGGAGTTGATTCCGCCACGGGTTCGGTTATTCGGTGATAGCCGGGGCCTGTTACACCTTAGGCGGGTATCCGGCCGTCAAAGCCGCTGGTTCTTTGTCAACTGCTCCAGTGAAACCCGTCGGTTCAAAATTGAAGACTCCGGGATCCGCCAGAACGAAATTACGGAGGTTGACCTGGCAAGCGGACAAGTGATGCCGGTTGCAGAGTTCGAGGAAAGCGGTTGTGAGGTCGAACTGCCCCCTGGGTCGACCCGTTTGTTTATCTCCGGCATCACAGTGGACCCCGATTGCCTTCTCAAGCCAAGGATTGAACACGAGCTACAAACAACAAACAGGTCTCAGCTTGCACCCTACAAGATCGAGAGAACGGATCCAAATGTGCTGGTATTGGATTTTTGTGAACTGATAACTGGCGAACAAAGTCACGGCTTGCTGGAAACCCGCACTGCCAACAGAAAACTTTGGGCGCAAAACGGACTCAGTCCCGAGGGCTGGTCGAGAACCATTCAGTTCAAACAAGATGTAATCAAGCGCGCCACAGCGGCCAACCCCGGGGAGCCCGTCACTCTAAAATACGTTTTCGAAACAGATCCAAAGCTACGATTCCAAGAGCTGTTTATAGTGGTGGAGCAACCCTGGCATGAGAATGTGCGCCTCAACGGTTCGCCTTTGTCGCACAGCACTTCTAAAAAGTGGCTCGACCCATCTTTCATGGTGTTGGAAGCAGGTAAATCCGTGATTCCCGGCAGAAATGAATTGATTCTGCGAAGATCCACTTTCAGTGCTGATTGCGAAGTGGCGAACGTTTACGTCATCGGCAACTTTTCCCTTTCGCCAGCAGAATCGGGTTTTCGTCTAAGTCATGAGATCGAGCCTGTAATCGGTTCCTGGAAGGAATCGGGTTATCCGTTTTATGATCGTGGAATGCGCTACCACTTTGAGACCAAACGAGGTGGAACACTGTGCATTCATGTTGGAGCGTGGAAAGGCAGCTGGCTATCCATCAGCAACTCAGAGGGGCAGACCTCTGAGACCTGGCCGGGCCGGGATCTTTCTCTCCATTCCAAGGGGCCTGCGAAATGGGTGGTCACCGTGTCCGGTTTACCCGCCAATCTTTTTGGTCCCTGGCACCGCCGTCAGCCCGACCTTCTCAAATTCGATCACCCTTCTGACTGGCAAGCTCCGCTCGCAGAGGTGGAACCCTGCAGGGGAAAGGCTTATCAGTTACTGGATCTGGGGCTTCTGGAAAGGCCTGTATTCTATCCAGATTGAGTCGGAAATTTCTTCGAGGCGCTATCGGGCGCCCGCTACAGGAAATAATTTATTATGGATATCAAAGAACAATGGAGGCAACTCGACCAACAAGTACGCGGCTGGTGGGATGGGGACATCAAACAGGCAACTGAAGCACAAATCCGTGACCCCGAGGCGAACAAGGTATGGTACAGCGACGCCGAACATCAGGAGATTGAACAGCGCGAGGAATTCAGTCTGCTCTTCCTACCCTTCCCTTACATCTCAGCCGCGGGAAGCGAGGCAGCGTTCCCGGAAATGTATTGTTGGGACACCTATTTTATCAATACCGGGCTGCTGCACCATGGGCGAACGGATCTGGTTTACAACCACCTGCTCAATCACCTGTTTCTGATTCTCCGCTTTGGCAAGGTTCTCAATGGCAACCGGACCTTCTACACGACCCGTTCGCAGACTCCATTGCTCGCTGCGGATGTCTGGCGCTATTACGAGAAGACCGGGGACATGGATCTGCTACTATTGGCCTACCCGCTGCTGAAAAAGCAATACAACGAATACTGGGATGCCGACCACCACCGCACACCCATTGGTCTGGCCACAAACCGCGACCTGGGCGATCCCAGCTTGCGCCCGGAATTGGCGGCCGAAGGTGAAATCATGGACTTCACTCCAATCTTCGGCGGAGACGTTCGCAACTGCGTCCCCATTCAGACAAACTGTGCCCTAGTCATGAACACAGAGGTTCTGCACAAAATCGCCAGTCTCACCGGGCTTTCCAAGGAGGCAGCACACTGGCTTGAGATAACCAATCAACGCAAGGAACGCATTCGCGAATACTGTTGGAACGAGGAAAAGCAGTTCTTCTTCGAATACAATTATGTCGAGGCCCGACAGCTGGAATATTATTCCGTCTGCGCCTACTGGACACTATGGGCTGGAGTGGCGACCAAGACACAAGCAGCGGCGATGGCAAAACAACTCCATCGGATTGAATGCGATCACGGCATTTCCATCACGGACCGGATCTACCCAAGCCCTCACCCGGAATACGAATGGTTGCAGTTTGAGTATCCTTCCGGCTGGCCACCCATGCAAATGATCACTGTTGCAGCCTTGCAGCGATATGGATACAATGAAGATGCCCACCGGATCGCAGACAAATACCTTCGCCTAATGCTGAAAATCCACGATGAAACCGGTTACCTCTGGGAAAAATACAACGTAGCCGATGGCAACCTCAGCTTTCCCAAGGAACGCTATAAACTGCCCCGCTTCCACGGCTGGTCCTCCGCAGCAATTGTCGATCTCGGCAGGGTGCTATTCGATATTTAGCAATCAGGTTCAATATCTTCAACCCGAATCTGGTAATGTTCATTAACAACACTACCAGCATTCACTTCAATATCCTCAAGGATTGAAGGCCCCGTGGATAGATAGGGGAAATCCCCTTTGAGGACAAACCAACCGTAGTTCATTTTCTGCGACATCGAGAGTGCACAGCGAGGAGGCTGACGGAATCCGTCAATCACTCCCCACCAACGAACCACTGCGACCTTGGATCCGGCGACAGCATCTGCTGTCGAGGCTTTTCCGTCTGCCTCAATGCCGTTGAACAAATCTCCACTAAAGCGCCACATCCATGGCAGGCGAATTCCCAGACCATGGTAATTCACCCGTGTTCCATCAGCTTTTTTCATAGCCCAATCGCTAGCCACCAGGCGGTGTTCCCGCAGTGCTTCCCTGCTGGACTTCCAGGTCCAGACATAGGACCGTCCATCCGAAGACCTCCGACAAGCAATGCTGCGCAATTCCCTGTAGGTTTTCAGCGCACCATCCTGGCGTTGCCAAAGCAGCTCCTGCCTCAAGGTATTTCCCTCAATAAAAACGTTTTCGGACACTTGCACGCCGCAATCGTTCGCCTCTGGAGATTCCTCCCAGAAGTTAAGGTCCTCACAACGCAGGGCATACATCAAACCTTTGTGGTGACGATGATCACCCGGCATCGCCATCGTCAGACAATGCCCCGCCGGAGTCTGTAACGGATGTAAATACGGCTTATAATTGTCTCCCATTACATACACCCCGGCCGACTTTTCCGAATCCGAGAAGCGCGCTGTATCTGCCGTCAGATCAATCCTCATATGTCAGGTTCTTCTCCACCTTCACCCGGTCCCCGCCCTTTTGCATACTTCGATAAATAGCTTCCACGACGGCAATCGTATTGAGATTTTCCTGTAGCGAACTAGCCGGTTTACGCCCTTCGGCGACTGCGGAGGCAAATTCCAACAGCTGGTTCACAAACGGGTTGGAATCCAGCTCTGGCAAAGATGACTCCGACAGTTTTTCAATGCCTTCATATTGGAACTCCCAGGAGTCTGCTGCCAAGCCTTGAGTGCTTCCGACAAAATTGGAACCATAATACTTCCCCAGAACTTCGGTATGGTTGCCGATGCACCCGTGCTCTCCGAAAAACTTGAAAGACTCCGAATACGGCGTCTTACGGGCGAGATAGTTCCCATGCAGAGTTCCGATCGCCCCGCTGTCCATTTGCAACAAGGCGTTGCAGGCTGATTCGGCACCATTCTTGAAGGGCGAGTCCAGGCGACCCACCGCTGAAACTTCTGCAAAATCATCATCGAACAAAAACCGCACCAAATCTATCAGGTGAACCATCAAGCTCGTCACCACTCCTCCACCCGCCCGCTCTTTATCGAGAATCCAAAAATCCGCATTGCGATCCGGCTTGGTTGCGATCCACGCCTCAATATTCTGAAAGCCACAGATTTCAAAGGTTCTCAGTGGCCCAAAATGCGATGGGTCGGCGCGCAACCATGAGTGCAAACCCCGGTACTGAGCCTCAAACCGTCGTGTCTGCCCGACCATAACCGAAAGGCCACGTGTCCGACTCATTTCAAGCAAAGCTCGGGCCTCTTGCAAATGCACACAGGCTGGTTTCTCAATCAAGACAGGCAAACCGGCATTAAGGCAATCGCGAGCCTGCTCAAAATGCAGGTAATGAGGCGTCAGAACCAACGCGAAATCGCATTCATCCGCTTTCTCACGCAATGCCTGCCTGTAGTCCCTGTAGCATGGGATCGCAGACGAGGACTTCAGTCGATCCACAGCGGATTCCATAGCCCGATCTGATGCATCGCTCAAGGCCGCGATCTGCAAGCGCTCCGGGAACTTTTCAAATGCGGCTGAATGCGCTGTGAAGATACCACCGCAGCCGATGACCAAAACATTCTGAACTGCACACATTCTCACAATATATCAAAACCGACGCGGCAACAACGTTCCTGATTTTCTGATAAACGTACACATTTTAGGATACAACCGCACAAGAAAAAGCCGGCCCTTGGAGTGGGGCCGGCTTTCATACAAGCTTCTGAACTCTATCAGAAACTGCTGTGACTTAATGAGAGTTTTTTATTACCAGCTGTAGGTCAGCGAACCAGTGATGACACGGCCTTCCTGCATCCGCCAGATGGTGGAACCATCCGGATTGATGAAGAGAGGCACGAGACCGCTGTTATCGGTCAGGTCGCGAATGTTGACCTGAACAGCAAGCACGTTACCGCTCCGCAGGTTATACTCCGAGCGGGCAAAAACATCCAGGAAGGTCTGCGAAGGGCCGTACAGAACCGCATTCGGGTCCTGCCCCAGGCTGCCATCCGCACGCTCCATCAGTTCGAAACCTGCACCCACCTTATCCTGCCAGCGCAGGGTTCCACCAACAGTGAATGTGCCGAGGAAATCAGGTATCGGCGAATCCTGGAGGAAACGATAGCTGCTGCTCAGGCTAAAGCGGTAGCGACGCTGCTCACTCGTAACGAGTCCATCCTGAGCCTGGGCGACAGAAATTGGAATTTCCATTTGCCGGATAGTACGCTCGCGCAAAGTCTCGGTTGAATTGTCATCAATGAAGTAGTTCGCAGCGAAGTTACTGTCGATCCACAAAGGTCTGAGCACATCCTCGAAGAGCGGCCCAATTACAGGATAGGTGTTGTCCGTCGTGGTTTTCTGGTCCGCAAAAGTGAACAGAATATTCCAGTTAGGCACCGGATTGTAATTCAGTTCAATTTCGAGACCTTCACTGACGAAGTCCTGAGTACCGGTCCGTGAAGGATTCGGCACCGCGGAGGTGTTCTGAGGATTGTCCCAGTCAAACTGGACACCCTGCAGATCAATCACACCTTGCGGAGGCAACATAGCCTGCGCATCAGCAGCAGTAAAGCCCTGTGCTATATTCTGCGGATTATCCAGCTGACGAGCCAGGTTCTCCAAGATCCCTTGAGGAGCAGAAATCGCCGTATTTTGGAAGGATTGGTTCAGGATACCGGTTTCATACCAGTTGAACTTGACGATCAACTTATCATCCAAAGTAGACACTGTGAAACCGAATTCTTCAGTCGCACCGGTTACCGGAGCAATCTGACGGTTCAAGCTGTCCCGGCGACCCAGACCGCCACCGAAGTTATCGGCTTTGCTCCTGTGGATCGAGATGTTCGTGCCCCAAGGCAGACGATCGGTAACGATCGGTGG
>JBJHBN010000007.1:0-15373 GCA_050485505.1 Opitutales bacterium
GCAGTACCCCGAGCCGTTTATCACCTACACGCTGGCGACGGGCGGCGGAGTGAACCCCTACACGGGGCTCGACCGCTTCGGCCGGATCATCGACCTGCCGTGGTTCGATAGCGAGAGCACGCTGGTCCGCCTGAATTACGGTTACGACCGGGCCAGCAACCGAACCTTCCGCAAGGATCTGGTGGCGGCGAGTCACGACAAGCGGTTTTCGGAACTGTATGAATACGATGGCGTCCAGCGCTTGAAGAAGTTTCACCGGGGCGAGCTTGTGGACGGCGACAGCGTGATCACCGCGCCGACTTTGCAGCAGGGTTGGCAGCTTGACGCCACCGGCAACTGGGTGAATTTCACGCAGGCCAACCCCGCCACGCCCGGCGAGGCCCTCGACCAGCAGCGTGCTCATAACACGGTCAATGAAATCACCGACATCGCCCGGACCGTCGGGGCCAATTGGATCACTCCCCAGCACGACCGCAACGGCAACACGACGCTGCTGCCCCGGCCGAACGATTCCACCGACGGCTACACGACCACCTGGGACGCCTGGAACCGGATGGTCACCGTCAGCGACACCTCGGGCGTCGTGCAGACCAACACCTACGACGGGCTCGTCCGCCGTATTTCCCAGGCCACTGCCAGCGGCACCGAACGCTACCTCTACACCGCCAGTTGGCAGACGCTGGAAGAACACCCCGACTCGCCTGCCGGCCTCAAACGCCGCTACCTCTGGGGCCTGCGGTACATCGACGACCTCGTTCTTCAAGACCGCGACCCCATCGGCACCGGCAGCCTCTCCGAGCGTTCCTACGCCCTGCAAGACGCGCTTTTCAACGTCGTCGCCCTCTCCCAGCCCAACGCCCTCATTCGCGAGCGCTTCGCTTACACCGCCTACGGCCGGCCATTGTTCCTCGACGCCAACTTCGAGCCGCATGTGGTGCAGGAGTCGGTTGTGGATGAGCGGTATTTGTTCACCGGGCGTCGGCTCGATCCCGCAACCCACCTTTACTACTACCGCGCCCGGTACTATGATCCCGAACTCGGGAGGTTCTTGGGCCGGGATCCGTTGGGGTATGTGGATGGGCTGGGGTTGTATGAGTTTGTGAAGGGTGGACCGCTTGCGAATGTCGATCCGATTGGACTCGCTGTGCCTATAGTTCCCATTGTGGTTGCCGCATCTTGCGGTGCCTGCTGGGCTGCGGCAGGATCCGTGTTTAATACAGCTCATAGAATTTGTGAAGGGTCTGATGACGAGACCGGATACTTGCTTTGTTTCATGTCAGTTGTAAGCGACGTAGACTCCAGCCTTGATTGGTACACTTGGACTGTCATCAACGGAGCTTGCCTTGCGTGTGGGGGCGGACTCGCAGCCGCCGGACGAGGCTTTGCGCAGCAGATGGCAGGGAAATGGGCGCAGCGGAAGGCCGCAAAGGAAGCAAGGGAAAAGGCTCGTAAAGAAGCTGCTCGCAAAGCAGCGGACCTTCCGTTCTGTAAGTGCAATGCCGCCGAGCTTGCAGTGGGGAAGGAGGCTGTGAGGTTGGCCTGTAAAACTCGGCCCTTCTCATGCGGAAAGCCAGGAGAGGCCACGCCACTTACGGTAGAGCAGCTGATGTCTCGCGCAGCTATCGCTGCGGAATGCGCCGCGACTAGGTTTGCTTTCCAACGAAAGTGCTTTCGCAAGGGGCATTCCCAGTGGCTCGAACATGAGGACCAGCGGGGGAAGGCAAAAGCAGCATCCTCCATTTGCGCTGCAAAGGCTGCAAAGAAGCAGGCGGCCGGGCATTGACCAACGCATATCAGCGTGCAAGAAAATGACAGAGATTTCTGAATTGATGGCCAGTATTCGCAACGCTTGGGCGGATGCCGACCTTGTGCTTAGGGCGAAGGCCGATGCCGCCTTGAGCATAGATCCTGATCACCCAGAATGCCAAGAAACGCGTCGCTGTTTTCGAGGGCGAGCCTGGGCCGACATCCCGAGTGAGACTTTGACGGCAGAGTATCCAAATCCGTTCTTGCTTCCACCCGCTGCGTTATGCTATTACCTTCCGGCATTTCTGATTGCCTCACTTCAGGACCCGCAAAGCATGCTCGATCACACACTTGTGGAGTACAAGCTCAGGCCTCCAAAAAAGGCAGCAGCACTTCAATGGTTCCAGGAGAGGTATGTGCTGTTGGATCACCGAAAGTGTGCGGCAGTCGTCGCGTTTCTCAGATATTATCGAGAATACTATGCGGGATTGGGACAGGATCGCACTGTCCGGCGAATCGACGATGGTCTTAGTCGATATTGGTTGAAGCGGGCAGAAAACCAGTCGGTCTTGGAGTGAATGGTCTCTATTCGCATGTGTTGGCCACCTCACTTTAGGCACTCCCAGCAATGGGCATAGCCAGAGGGGTCGGAATAGGCGAGCTTGCCTCCATCGTGAAATCATTCTCTGGTGAGCGGCCCTGACTGACTGTACTGCGGGAGGTTTGGCCCGCCCGAGTGTTGGATACCACCGGGCCAGCAACCGCACCTTCCGCAAGGATGTGGTAGCGGCGAGTCATGACAAGCGGTTTTCGGAGCTGTATGAATACGATGGCGTGCAGCGTTTGAAGAAGTTTCACCGGGGCGAGCTTGTGGACGGCGACAGCGTGATCACCGCGCCGACATTGCAGCAAGGCTGGCAGCTTGACGCGACCGGCAACTGGGTGAATTTCACGCAGGGCACCCCCGCCACGCCGGGCGAGGCCCTCGACCAGCAGCGTGCTCATAACACGGTCAATGAGATCACCGACATCGCGCGGACCGTCGGGGCCAATTGGGTCACGCCCCAGCACGACCGCAACGGCAACACTACGGTGCTGCCCCAGCCCCACGATCCCACCGACGGTTTCACGACGACCTGGGACGCCTGGAACCGCATGATCACCGTCAGCGACACCTCGGGCGTCGTGCAGACCAACACCTACGACGGCCTCGTCCGCCGCATTTCCCAGGCCACTGCGAGCGGCACCGAGCGCTACCTCTACACCGCCAGTTGGCAGACGCTGGAAGAACACACGACCGGCCTCAAGCGCCGCTATCTCTGGGGCCTCCGCTACATCGACGACCTCGTCCTCCAGGACCGCGACCCAACCGGCACCGACAGCCTCTCCGAACGCTCCTACGCCCTGCAAGACGCCCTCTTCAACGTCGTCGCCCTCGCCCAGCCCAACGCCCTCCTCCGCGAGCGCTACGCCTACACCGCCTACGGCCGGCCGTTGTTCCTTGACGCCGACTTCGAGCCGCATGCCGTGCAGGAATCGGTGGTGGATGAACGGTATCTGTTCACCGGGCGGCGGTTGGATGCTGGGACGGGGCTGTATTACTACCGGATGCGGTTTTACGATTGGGGGGTGGGGAGGTTTTTGGGACGTGATCCGTTAGGATTCGCCTTGGTGTTGTTTGACTATCAGTTTGTGTTCAATAGACCAACCAGTCTTTGGGATCCCTACGGATTGTTCCCCTGGCTCTTAGATGACGAGCTCATTTTGGCGATCCTCATCATGATGAACCATGATGATTTTGAAACGAGGGAAGCGTATACTGCATTTCTCGAGGGGCTTCTATATTTGCAACCGCCAGATATTCTGGAAAGGCTCGTTGACCAGATGAACGAAGGTGAAGGTCCTTTCGCCTTGTTGTCTCCTGAGCAGGCTTCGCGTATTGAATTGATTCGACCGCCTGTCCAAGAGTTGCTTTACCAGCGAGATTGCTCTGATTGGATCACTGACAGCGGCTGTCGCCGTTGCTGCAGGGAACAAGCTGTTGCGTCCATGTTCACTCCACCTGTTGATTTTAGTGAGTCTCGTCTAAACGAAGTTTTACGACTCTGCCATGATCAGCATCCAGATGAGTTGATTGCCTCGCCACCGTTATTTCTCAGTCCTCGTGATTTAGTTAGTCGGCGAGGACGCTGTCGCAGAGCCGCGCGCGACTATCTCCAATGTCTTCAAAAATGTGAACGAGTGTACTTCGAGCCACCAAGTTGCCAAGCAATGTCCGTGGCTTGACACCGTCAAGTTTTCCGATCCTTTTCGCTTGAAGATTGAGTTCTGGGTATCAGGTTCGACGGAGCCTACGGCTTCTTCGCTTTTTGGAGTAGGAAACAATGCATCGAGTTGCTTTGTTGGCAAATGGACTTTTGGGCCTCATGCTTGGAACTCTCGCGTGGGCCGAGCCGCCATCGGTTGTTAGGCACTCACCCGACAACTTGTGCGGAGACCATGGGACGACTGCCGATCATCAACACCGCAACCGATTTGCAGAGGTTAACCGAATGTCGGTCTCGCCAGACGGAAACCTTCTGGCAGTCTCCGTCGATGTCGGAAAAGTAGTTCTTTGGGACTTGGCGATGAGCGGGCAGCCTGCTGGTATTCTTGACGACTTAGGACGGGCCAGAGCATTTGTCGCATTTTCCAGCAACGGTGAAAAGCTTCTCACCGCCGTAAAGGGCTCGCCAGCAATCATTTGGGAGACGAAGCCCCTTAAGCGATCTCGAACCCTAGCCACCAACCTCAGCACAGTCACTTGCGCGTCTTTCTCACCGGATGGCCGGGCCGCTTTCGTGTGTGGCAATGATCCCTGGATGCTCCTTTGGGACTTGGCGACAGATGTTCATCGCGAGGTTAAAATCGGGCGACCCATTACTTCTATGGACATTGCCGCAGATTCACAAAACTCCTTGACGGTCCACGCGGGAAATGAAGCCATACTTCGGTCGCGACGCTCCTTTTTGCCGATCACCCGCCTCATACACGATGGAGGAAACGTTGCCGCTGTGGCCTTTTCCGCTGATGGTCGCCGCGCGCTGACGGCGGGATCGGCCAACGTGCAGCTCTGGGATCTGGAGTTCGGCGATTCGCCTCCGCAGCGGATTTGGCCGACAGAGCGCCTTGAAGGGCACATTTCCCATGTCATTGATGTCTGTTTTGTCCCTGGTGGAGAAACCGCTCTATCGGCGTCGATGGACACACGGGCAATCCATTGGGATCTAAAAACCGGCAAGCCGCTTAAAGTGCTCGAGGGGCATACACGTGGGGTTTCGAATGTGGCACCACTTGCAGCTGGCCACAAGGCCATAACCGCGGCTTTTGATGGCAGCATCCGCCTTTGGGACCTGCAATCCGGGAACGAGTTGGCTCGGGCGCACTATTTCACGCCAGACGACGAGTGGTTGGTCATTACGCCACAGGGATTCTTTGATGGGCCCCCCGGGATCGAGAAATACTTTGACGGCACCCAAGTTATACCCGGAATGGAGTGGAAACGCTCAGGTGAGGCGATTCGCACTGAGGGTCTTCTGTCCAAGCTCATTCGAGATATCTCACTGACACCATAGCCACTGGTGTTCTCTTCTATCCTTAGTTCAACTTTCGCACTTTCTGCCAGCAGTGATGTGCCAGCAGCGCTAGCTATATTGGCTGGATCTTGGATCAAACTTGAGCCGAAGCTTCTCCATTACTGCCTGGTGATTTCATGGTACTATCAAATTCAGAATGGGTACGCGATTCTAATACTTGCTTGCCCCAGAAGCCAGGGATGGGTGCCGTACTTGCTTGCTTTCTAAGCGCGCTAACCTCCCTATGTAATGGGTGTTGCAGCCCGGAGCTGAAGATGGGCGATGCGACCCAGTCCCGTGTCCACAAAGTGACTATTCCCCAAGGCGACGATGTGGTTTCGTCGCTTTCGCGAGAGTTTAAGGTTCCGGAGCTTGATGCTGCCCTTTCTGGTCTTCAGGCCGGTGAAGTGCGAGTGCTTCGCTTGACCCTGCCCAACGCGGTGAATCGGGACGGGGGGGGCACATGCTGCATGGCAGTGTCCGCGTCACGACAGGCTCGGTCGTCGTGCGTTCGGGTGATAGCTTTATTAAGTTTCTTCCGCACTCTGAAGTCCGCTTTTCATGGAATGAAGGGCCCGAGTATCATGTTCATGCCATTGCGGCATCTCGTCGGCATGACCTTCCGCCAGCCTTCGAGATGAAATACTTTCCACGCGCCGATGGAACAGACTTGCCCTTTGCCGGATTGGGCTTTGATTTGGCCGGCTCGGTTCAAGGGCTGTATACCTGTATCAACGAACAACCATTCCCCGACGAACCACTCTATCATGTTGAAGTTCCGTTTGCGAACGTTGACAGTGGCACACTGGCGGACTTGACTGTCGAGGCAAGCAGCGATTTTGAAGGAGCGATCGGTGAGTTTTCTGTCTATCTCGGCAAGTAGTCCAGGATCCCCTTCCCCTAAAAGAGCTTGCTCAGGTGCTGCGTGTCAGAGACTTCATGGCCAATAAGATTTCGTCGCGGAACATGTTGTAGGGGCTTATCAGGATGTCTGCCGGTACACGTACTTGGGCCTGGCCAGTCCGGTCCGCGTGCAGTACCCCGAGCCGTTTATCACCTACACGCTGGCGACGGGCGGCGGCGTGAACCCCTACACGGGGCTCGACCGCTTCGGCCGGGTGATCGACCTGCCGTGGTTCGATAGCGAGAGCACGCTGGTCCGCCTGAATTACGGTTATGACCGGGCCAGCAACCGCACCTTCCGCAAGGACCTGGTGGCGGCGAGTCACGACAAGCGGTTCTCGGAACTGTATGAATACGATGGCGTGCAGCGCTTGAAGAAGTTTCACCGGGGCGAGCTTGTGGACGGCGACAGCGTGATCACCGCGCCGACTTTGCAGCAGGGTTGGCAGCTTGACGCCACCGGCAACTGGGTGAATTTCACGCAGGCCAACCCCGCCACGCCCGGCGAGGCCCTCGACCAGCAGCGTGCTCATAACACGGTCAATGAAATCACCGACATCGCCCGGACCGTCGGGGCCAATTGGATCACTCCCCAGCACGACCGCAACGGCAACACGACGCTGCTGCCCCGGCCGAACGATTCCACCGACGGCTACACGACCACCTGGGACGCCTGGAACCGGATGGTCACCGTCAGCGACACCTCGGGCGTCGTGCAGACCAACACCTACGACGGGCTCGTCCGCCGTATTTCCCAGGCCACTGCCAGCGGCACCGAACGCTACCTCTACACCGCCAGTTGGCAGACGCTGGAAGAACACCCCGACTCGCCTGCCGGCCTCAAACGCCGCTACCTCTGGGGCCTGCGGTACATCGACGACCTCGTTCTTCAAGACCGCGACCCCATCGGCACCGGCAGCCTCTCCGAGCGTTCCTACGCCCTGCAAGACGCGCTTTTCAACGTCGTCGCCCTCTCCCAGCCCAACGCCCTCATTCGCGAGCGCTTCGCTTACACCGCCTACGGCCGGCCATTGTTCCTCGACGCCAACTTCGAGCCGCATGTGGTGCAGGAGTCGGTTGTGGATGAGCGGTATTTGTTCACCGGGCGTCGGCTCGATCCCGCAACCCACCTTTACTACTACCGCGCCCGGTACTATGATCCCGAACTCGGGAGGTTCTTGGGCCGGGATCCGTTGGGGTATGTGGATGGGCTGGGGTTGTATGAGTTTGTGAAGGGTGGACCGCTTGCGAATGTCGATCCGATTGGACTCGCTGTGCCTATAGTTCCCATTGTGGTTGCCGCATCTTGCGGTGCCTGCTGGGCTGCGGCAGGATCCGTGTTTAATACAGCTCATAGAATTTGTGAAGGGTCTGATGACGAGACCGGATACTTGCTTTGTTTCATGTCAGTTGTAAGCGACGTAGACTCCAGCCTTGATTGGTACACTTGGACTGTCATCAACGGAGCTTGCCTTGCGTGTGGGGGCGGACTCGCAGCCGCCGGACGAGGCTTTGCGCAGCAGATGGCAGGGAAATGGGCGCAGCGGAAGGCCGCAAAGGAAGCAAGGGAAAAGGCTCGTAAAGAAGCTGCTCGCAAAGCAGCGGACCTTCCGTTCTGTAAGTGCAATGCCGCCGAGCTTGCAGTGGGGAAGGAGGCTGTGAGGTTGGCCTGTAAAACTCGGCCCTTCTCATGCGGAAAGCCAGGAGAGGCCACGCCACTTACGGTAGAGCAGCTGATGTCTCGCGCAGCTATCGCTGCGGAATGCGCCGCGACTAGGTTTGCTTTCCAACGAAAGTGCTTTCGCAAGGGGCATTCCCAGTGGCTCGAACATGAGGACCAGCGGGGGAAGGCAAAAGCAGCATCCTCCATTTGCGCTGCAAAGGCTGCAAAGAAGCAGGCGGCCGGGCATTGACCAACGCATATCAGCGTGCAAGAAAATGACAGAGATTTCTGAATTGATGGCCAGTATTCGCAACGCTTGGGCGGATGCCGACCTTGTGCTTAGGGCGAAGGCCGATGCCGCCTTGAGCATAGATCCTGATCACCCAGAATGCCAAGAAACGCGTCGCTGTTTTCGAGGGCGAGCCTGGGCCGACATCCCGAGTGAGACTTTGACGGCAGAGTATCCAAATCCGTTCTTGCTTCCACCCGCTGCGTTATGCTATTACCTTCCGGCATTTCTGATTGCCTCACTTCAGGACCCGCAAAGCATGCTCGATCACACACTTGTGGAGTACAAGCTCAGGCCTCCAAAAAAGGCAGCAGCACTTCAATGGTTCCAGGAGAGGTATGTGCTGTTGGATCACCGAAAGTGTGCGGCAGTCGTCGCGTTTCTCAGATATTATCGAGAATACTATGCGGGATTGGGACAGGATCGCACTGTCCGGCGAATCGACGATGGTCTTAGTCGATATTGGTTGAAGCGGGCAGAAAACCAGTCGGTCTTGGAGTGAATGGTCTCTATTCGCATGTGTTGGCCACCTCACTTTAGGCACTCCCAGCAATGGGCATAGCCAGAGGGGTCGGAATAGGCGAGCTTGCCTCCATCGTGAAATCATTCTCTGGTGAGCGGCCCTGACTGACTGTACTGCGGGAGGTTTGGCCCGCCCGAGTGTTGGATACCACCGGGCCAGCAACCGCACCTTCCGCAAGGATGTGGTAGCGGCGAGTCATGACAAGCGGTTTTCGGAGCTGTATGAATACGATGGCGTGCAGCGTTTGAAGAAGTTTCACCGGGGCGAGCTTGTGGACGGCGACAGCGTGATCACCGCGCCGACATTGCAGCAAGGCTGGCAGCTTGACGCGACCGGCAACTGGGTGAATTTCACGCAGGGCACCCCCGCCACGCCGGGCGAGGCCCTCGACCAGCAGCGTGCTCATAACACGGTCAATGAGATCACCGACATCGCGCGGACCGTCGGGGCCAATTGGGTCACGCCCCAGCACGACCGCAACGGCAACACTACGGTGCTGCCCCAGCCCCACGATCCCACCGACGGTTTCACGACGACCTGGGACGCCTGGAACCGCATGATCACCGTCAGCGACACCTCGGGCGTCGTGCAGACCAACACCTACGACGGCCTCGTCCGCCGCATTTCCCAGGCCACTGCGAGCGGCACCGAGCGCTACCTCTACACCGCCAGTTGGCAGACGCTGGAAGAACACACGACCGGCCTCAAGCGCCGCTATCTCTGGGGCCTCCGCTACATCGACGACCTCGTCCTCCAGGACCGCGACCCAACCGGCACCGACAGCCTCTCCGAACGCTCCTACGCCCTGCAAGACGCCCTCTTCAACGTCGTCGCCCTCGCCCAGCCCAACGCCCTCCTCCGCGAGCGCTACGCCTACACCGCCTACGGCCGGCCGTTGTTCCTTGACGCCGACTTCGAGCCGCATGCCGTGCAGGAATCGGTGGTGGATGAACGGTATCTGTTCACCGGGCGGCGGTTGGATGCTGGGACGGGGCTGTATTACTACCGGATGCGGTTTTACGATTGGGGGGTGGGGAGGTTTTTGGGACGTGATCCGTTAGGATTCGCCTTGGTGTTGTTTGACTATCAGTTTGTGTTCAATAGACCAACCAGTCTTTGGGATCCCTACGGATTGTTCCCCTGGCTCTTAGATGACGAGCTCATTTTGGCGATCCTCATCATGATGAACCATGATGATTTTGAAACGAGGGAAGCGTATACTGCATTTCTCGAGGGGCTTCTATATTTGCAACCGCCAGATATTCTGGAAAGGCTCGTTGACCAGATGAACGAAGGTGAAGGTCCTTTCGCCTTGTTGTCTCCTGAGCAGGCTTCGCGTATTGAATTGATTCGACCGCCTGTCCAAGAGTTGCTTTACCAGCGAGATTGCTCTGATTGGATCACTGACAGCGGCTGTCGCCGTTGCTGCAGGGAACAAGCTGTTGCGTCCATGTTCACTCCACCTGTTGATTTTAGTGAGTCTCGTCTAAACGAAGTTTTACGACTCTGCCATGATCAGCATCCAGATGAGTTGATTGCCTCGCCACCGTTATTTCTCAGTCCTCGTGATTTAGTTAGTCGGCGAGGACGCTGTCGCAGAGCCGCGCGCGACTATCTCCAATGTCTTCAAAAATGTGAACGAGTGTACTTCGAGCCACCAAGTTGCCAAGCAATGTCCGTGGCTTGACACCGTCAAGTTTTCCGATCCTTTTCGCTTGAAGATTGAGTTCTGGGTATCAGGTTCGACGGAGCCTACGGCTTCTTCGCTTTTTGGAGTAGGAAACAATGCATCGAGTTGCTTTGTTGGCAAATGGACTTTTGGGCCTCATGCTTGGAACTCTCGCGTGGGCCGAGCCGCCATCGGTTGTTAGGCACTCACCCGACAACTTGTGCGGAGACCATGGGACGACTGCCGATCATCAACACCGCAACCGATTTGCAGAGGTTAACCGAATGTCGGTCTCGCCAGACGGAAACCTTCTGGCAGTCTCCGTCGATGTCGGAAAAGTAGTTCTTTGGGACTTGGCGATGAGCGGGCAGCCTGCTGGTATTCTTGACGACTTAGGACGGGCCAGAGCATTTGTCGCATTTTCCAGCAACGGTGAAAAGCTTCTCACCGCCGTAAAGGGCTCGCCAGCAATCATTTGGGAGACGAAGCCCCTTAAGCGATCTCGAACCCTAGCCACCAACCTCAGCACAGTCACTTGCGCGTCTTTCTCACCGGATGGCCGGGCCGCTTTCGTGTGTGGCAATGATCCCTGGATGCTCCTTTGGGACTTGGCGACAGATGTTCATCGCGAGGTTAAAATCGGGCGACCCATTACTTCTATGGACATTGCCGCAGATTCACAAAACTCCTTGACGGTCCACGCGGGAAATGAAGCCATACTTCGGTCGCGACGCTCCTTTTTGCCGATCACCCGCCTCATACACGATGGAGGAAACGTTGCCGCTGTGGCCTTTTCCGCTGATGGTCGCCGCGCGCTGACGGCGGGATCGGCCAACGTGCAGCTCTGGGATCTGGAGTTCGGCGATTCGCCTCCGCAGCGGATTTGGCCGACAGAGCGCCTTGAAGGGCACATTTCCCATGTCATTGATGTCTGTTTTGTCCCTGGTGGAGAAACCGCTCTATCGGCGTCGATGGACACACGGGCAATCCATTGGGATCTAAAAACCGGCAAGCCGCTTAAAGTGCTCGAGGGGCATACACGTGGGGTTTCGAATGTGGCACCACTTGCAGCTGGCCACAAGGCCATAACCGCGGCTTTTGATGGCAGCATCCGCCTTTGGGACCTGCAATCCGGGAACGAGTTGGCTCGGGCGCACTATTTCACGCCAGACGACGAGTGGTTGGTCATTACGCCACAGGGATTCTTTGATGGGCCCCCCGGGATCGAGAAATACTTTGACGGCACCCAAGTTATACCCGGAATGGAGTGGAAACGCTCAGGTGAGGCGATTCGCACTGAGGGTCTTCTGTCCAAGCTCATTCGAGATATCTCACTGACACCATAGCCACTGGTGTTCTCTTCTATCCTTAGTTCAACTTTCGCACTTTCTGCCAGCAGTGATGTGCCAGCAGCGCTAGCTATATTGGCTGGATCTTGGATCAAACTTGAGCCGAAGCTTCTCCATTACTGCCTGGTGATTTCATGGTACTATCAAATTCAGAATGGGTACGCGATTCTAATACTTGCTTGCCCCAGAAGCCAGGGATGGGTGCCGTACTTGCTTGCTTTCTAAGCGCGCTAACCTCCCTATGTAATGGGTGTTGCAGCCCGGAGCTGAAGATGGGCGATGCGACCCAGTCCCGTGTCCACAAAGTGACTATTCCCCAAGGCGACGATGTGGTTTCGTCGCTTTCGCGAGAGTTTAAGGTTCCGGAGCTTGATGCTGCCCTTTCTGGTCTTCAGGCCGGTGAAGTGCGAGTGCTTCGCTTGACCCTGCCCAACGCGGTGAATCGGGACGGGGGGGGCACATGCTGCATGGCAGTGTCCGCGTCACGACAGGCTCGGTCGTCGTGCGTTCGGGTGATAGCTTTATTAAGTTTCTTCCGCACTCTGAAGTCCGCTTTTCATGGAATGAAGGGCCCGAGTATCATGTTCATGCCATTGCGGCATCTCGTCGGCATGACCTTCCGCCAGCCTTCGAGATGAAATACTTTCCACGCGCCGATGGAACAGACTTGCCCTTTGCCGGATTGGGCTTTGATTTGGCCGGCTCGGTTCAAGGGCTGTATACCTGTATCAACGAACAACCATTCCCCGACGAACCACTCTATCATGTTGAAGTTCCGTTTGCGAACGTTGACAGTGGCACACTGGCGGACTTGACTGTCGAGGCAAGCAGCGATTTTGAAGGAGCGATCGGTGAGTTTTCTGTCTATCTCGGCAAGTAGTCCAGGATCCCCTTCCCCTAAAAGAGCTTGCTCAGGTGCTGCGTGTCAGAGACTTCATGGCCAATAAGATTTCGTCGCGGAACATGTTGTAGGGGCTTATCAGGATGTCTGCCGGTACACGTACTTGGGCCTGGCCAGTCCGGTCCGCGTGCAGTACCCCGAGCCGTTTATCACCTACACGCTGGCGACGGGCGGCGGCGTGAACCCCTACACGGGGCTCGACCGCTTCGGCCGGGTGATCGACCTGCCGTGGTTCGATAGCGAAAGCACGCTGGTCCGCCTGAATTATGGCTACGACCGGGCCAGCAACCGCACGTTCCGCAAGGATGTGGTGGCGGCGAGTCACGACAAGCGGTTTTCGGAACTTTATGAATACGATGGCGTCCAGCGATTGAAGAAGTTTCACCGGGGTGAGCTTGTGGACGGCGACAGCGTGATCACCGCGCCGACCTTGCAGCAGGGCTGGCAGCTTGATGCGACCGGCAACTGGGTGAATTTCACGCAGGGCAACCCCGCGACGCCGGCCGAGGCCCTCGACCAGCAGCGGGCTCATAACACGGTCAATGAGATCACCGACATCGCCCGGACCGTCGGGGCCAACTGGGTCGCGCCCCAGCACGACCGCAACGGCAACACAACGCTGCTGCCCCGCCCCCACGATCCCACCGCCGGTTACACGACCACCTGGGACGCCTGGAACCGCATGGTCACCGTCAGCGACACCTCGGGCGTTGTCCAGACGAACACCTACGACGGCCTCGTCCGCCGCATTTTCCAAGCCACTGCCAGCGGCACCGAGCGCTACCTTTACACCGCCAGTTGGCAGACCCTCGAAGAACACACCGGCTCGCCCGCCGGCCTCAAACGCCGCTACCTCTGGGGCCTCCGCTACATCGACGACCTCGTCCTTCAAGACCGTGACCCCACCGGCACGAACTCCCTGACCCAGCGCTCCTACGCCCTGCAAGACGCGCTCTTCAACGTCGTCGCCCTCGCCCAGCCCAACGCGCTGATCCGCGAACGCTACGCCTACACCGCCTACGGCCGGCCGCTCTTCCTGGATGCCGACTTTGAGCCGCGCGAAGTGCAGGAATCGGTTGCGGATGAGCGGTACCTGTTCACTGGGCGGCGGCTGGACGCTGCGACGGAGTTGTACTACTACCGCATGCGGTTTTACGATTGGGGATTGGGGAGGTTTTTGGGGAGGGATCCGCTGGGGTATGTGGCCGGCTTGGGCCTTTTTGTATATGGCAATTCAAACCCAACTCACACCATTGATCCGATCGGTACTCTCAATCTCGATGACTCCATTTATGTCCGTGGTGCTTTTATTAATTATCAGTACCTTACATGGGATCAACCGTATGGGAAATGGAGTCATCAGATTGAGCTGGATTGTGATGAGAACGGCAAACTTGAGGTTGACTTGCACACCCCTCCCGCCGTTGTTGAGTATCCTGATCAAATGCCCCTTCACAAAGTTGACTGGAAGGTAAAACAGAATGGCAGTGTAGCGAAATTGGTAGCAACAATTTCCTTTCAGTACCAAAAAACACCGGTTGATTTGCTCACCTCGACAGGTGGGGGAGCGGCAGTTGGAGGGGCGATTGGATCTGCCGGAGGACCAAAATCTATGGCAGCGGGTGCAGCTATAGGTGGAGGTGCGGGGGCAGTGTGGGCGGGGGGATATATGCTGTTCCGTGAAGGAGACATGCAAGCTTCTGCAAATCTTTTTGTTCATGTAGAATGTCGCTGTCCATTGCGCGAGTGGTTTCCCAGGTGGTGGTTGGCGGTCAGTGCCATTGTAGGGGATGGACAAGGTGTTCGCGGGCTTGAGCCCATTCGATTTGGAAACGTTGCCCAAACAGGCGACGGGTACCTTGCAGCGCAGCTGAAACAATTGGGCCATTCCACAATCATCGCCACACTGCCAAATCGGGGTTTAACTGACGCTTACTTTGACTCATGGTTTTGATATCCGCGGTCTCCTAAAGGTGGTTCCATGCTTAACCCATGCAGCCCAAGATTGGTTTCATGTCATGTAGCAATTATCGTCGGCCTGTCGCTTGGGTTTCTAAACTTGATTCCTAGATTCTCGTGGACTGAGTACTATGGGTATCCGTTTCGGGCAATTAACATTGATGTACATACCGGCGAACATCAACTGGTCTGGCTTGGCATTGCGATAAACGCTTCAATTGCACTTGCTCTCGTTGCAAGCACATGGAGCGTCACTAGCAAGATCGCTTCGAGGCTCGAAGTGGCTCCCCAGCCCGCAGTCGTTGTGGCTTTGAGATACGCGATGTCACTTTTAATATTAATCGTAGCGGGCTGGGGGTTTTGGTTGCAAGGTGGTTGGGTTGGTGTGTCGGCACTCGCATACGCTGGTGCTTCTGTTGGTGTGCTTAGCTTTGGATGGGTTTGTCTTCAGTTAGTCGTTGCATCTATCAGACTGATGCTATCAGGCAGACCGTAAGAACTATCGGTACCTCGCTATACAGTTTTTCTTTACGTAAGTTCAGTTTTTGAATTGGTTGGACATGATTTGCCTCTGTATCGTCAGTCACCCTTCACGCCTGGGCGGGGCAGATACGGAACTCGACCACCAGATCCATTGCTGGCAGGCGCTTGGGATCGAGGTGAATGTCTGCCCGACGGGACCGCTTGACGCGAACCTGCGGGCGAGGCGTTTGAGTCGATCGACCCGGCTGGGATGATCACCCGCAGCGTGTACGAC
>JBJHBN010000008.1:0-14742 GCA_050485505.1 Opitutales bacterium
GCTGAATGGCTCGAAAACCTGCCTTCAGTTGGCTCTGGTAACAACGAATACTTCAATCCCTCCATCGCAGAGATTTCCTCTGCCGCGGAACTAAGCAACTCTCAGGCTCCTTTTAAGGTATTGCTATATGCGGCGCCCGTGGACCTCGATGTGGATAAAGGGCTGATCGGTCGCATGACGGTTGCGACCAAAAGTGGCCCAAAGTATCTGTATAGCCGCAGCTGGATCGATGCAACCGAGAGTGCCACCCTGCTCCAAATCTCCGAGCCTTCCTTCTCACCCTGTTTTTCCGCCACCGACTATCGCAGTCTGGTAATTCTATCTCAATACCCGAATAGGGTTGATGATGCTTTGCCAGAGCTGAAAAAGCTCCATCCAAATCTTGAATGTTTTCTATCTCATCGCCCGCAGGAACGAAGACTGAGATGGCCGGAGGGCAATGTTCCCTGGTATCGGATGATGCGAAAGCTGGTTACCGACTTAAGGTCCCTGCTGGGCGAAGCAGCAGAAAATGCGTTCACTGTCGGTCACTGCGGAATGAAAACCTTCCCAGTCTATGACCGGCCTGCAGAACTTCCTGCTACTGAGAGCATACCTGCCAACCTCCACATCATGACTCCTGCGTTCTCACCAGTGGGTTTGGTAACGGCCGGAGATCGCTTCAACTACGGCTCATCGGCAAACAATACCGCTCTGGTGATGGCCGGGACAAAGATTCCAAACCATCAATTACCAGCTGAGTTTCCGCCAGCAAGCAGGGAAATCTCTGACTTTGATGTGATTGTTGCCGGGACCGGGACCGCAGGTGCGTTGGCGGCGCTGGCGGCCGGCCGCAGAGGGGCTAAAACGCTGGCTCTCGATCACGTCTCATTCCCAGGTGGTGTCGGCACCGGAGGCGGTATCAACAACTATTTCCATGGTTCTGCAGGCGGTCTTCAGGATGAGGTCGACGCGTTGACCCGGGATCGCAGCAGACTCCTGGCTGCACAAAAGTACAACTTTCAGGTCTGGCATCATGAGGGGAAAAAGCTCGCCCTTCTGGAGTTGTTTGAAAGCGCCAAGGTAGAATTTCTGGGTGATAGCTGGATATGCCAGGCTGAGGTCTCGGACACAGGACGGGTCGAATCGATCCATGCAGTGATCGACGGTGAACTGGTCAGGATATTCGGACAAAACTTTATTGATGGAACTGGTGATGGAGACCTATGCGTCCATGCAGGCGCATCATTCTCGGGAGGAAGGCCGGGTGATCAACGAACACTGGCCTACAGTCAATCCGCCTTTTGCTATGAGGAGATGCGGACAGAGATAAGAATTCATTCATGCAACTTCGATGCAGGTTGGGTTGCCCCCAACGACCCGGAAGATCTTTCCAGAGCGCGCCTGGTCGGCATTGCACAACACATTAATACAAAACCGGTGATCGAGGGCCGTTGTCTCGCAATCGCACCCATTATTGGCCTTCGTCAGTCGAGGCATATCGAAACTGACTATAAGCTTGCATTCAAAGACCTTACAAATGGCTCCACATTTCAGGATGCTATTGGTATAAGTGAAGGAATTGCCGATACTCATTCCGTCGACTATGAATTCGAAAGTGATCGACTGGCCTTTTACTATTGGACCTGCAGGGGCTTCAGAAACCGGCTTGCTTCAGAATTGCCTTACCGAATGTTACTTCCCAAAAAACTGAACAACGTTTGGGTTCCATGTCGTGCAGCCGGGCTCGAAAATGACGCTGCCTACGCTGTCCGCATGCAACGGGACATGCAACGCCTGGGTGAGGCTGCAGGATACGCGGCCGCGATCGCCACTGAGGAAAAATGTGGATCCCGTGAAGTCGGTCTCGGGAAATTACAATCCGAGCTTGGTCGAACAGGAGCACTCGTCGCCAGCAAAACACCTGCAACACCTCCGACATCAGAACAATGGCTTGAGCAGCTAGACCAAGGAAAACCGGGAATTGGACTGTGGCATATTATGCAAAACCCTGAGCTTTTCCGGGATCCCGTTCTTCAACGTCTGGATTCACGGAATGCCAATACATCATTCTACGCTGCCGCCATTCTCGCACTTTGGAATGAAGGCCGATCTGAACGACGCCTGATTCAGGCCGTTGACAAGCAGGAATCCGGGCCCGATCCGGAAAGCCCAAAAGTCCCCGGTCCCCACAACCAGTGTATCGATATCCCATTCTGGCTCCAAGCTGTCTTACTTCTGCGCTGTGTTGGCGGCAAGGACTGTTTGCCCTGCCTGAGAACACTTTCTTCAGTTCCGGATCTTCCACTCAACGTCAGAACGAGCATCGCGCTCACTCTCGAAAGAATCGCTTCCAGAACTGGCACCAGTAACAATCTCCTCGAGGTCATCGACCTTCTTTCAGCCCGAAGGGTTAATACCCTCATGCCACCATCATACTCGCTATGGAGACAATTGAAAGGCCTGCCTCAACTCATGCTGCGCAACGAATCAGGCGCAGACACCCGCGAGGATCAAGGCTGGCAACTTGACCTGATACTCTACCGTATCTTGAATTTTCTCGGATCCCCGAAGGCTTCTGAAATCAAGGACAAGTATCAAAATGATCCGCGTGCCTTGGTTCGACAGGCATTTCCCTGACCTTTCTTAGCGTCGACCCCGGAACCCATTTCCCTTCAATCAGGATTGTTTTCGGATTGTTCTGTAAGCCACTTTCGTTGCGGTGAATTTGCGCCTCGATCAGGTCAATAACCGCAGCGCCAACCAGTTCAGGTCTCTGGTCAATCCCACTGATGCCCACTTCCTTTTCCGCGTGGGTTAGCTGAACATATCCGACATCATGCGGAATGCGCATACCGTTCTTTTTCATCCAATCATATACACGGATATCCGAACTCAAAACGACCTCCGGTTTCGTGGAGTGAAACCAATCCAGAAACTTCGACTCGTTTAAAATCTCAGGTTGAAAAATAAGATCTGGATTCAGACGACCATTACTGTGCATGTGCCATAAAAACCCCGATCCCCAGTGATTGTTTACCCTCCGCATGGTTGGACTATCAACGACAAGGCCCGGCCGCGCGTAGCCCAGTTGATTCAAATTATCAAGAACAGTAATTATTGCCTGATACTGATCTGGAGTCGCTTTGGGTAGATGGGGTTCGGTTATTGAATAGCCGACAGTGGCTACCGAAAAATCTTCCCATGGCAGAACCAGATCATCTGAGAAGACACTCATAGGAGAGACAACAAATCCCTGAATCCCCCTCGCCTTCAGAGTATCAACGACCCTTTCCCGGGACGATGAGGAAACCGAGAATTCGTACAATTTATAGCCCAACTCTGCAGCCCTCGATTTGGCGCCTATAAATACAGAGGTAAAAAAAGGTGAAGCCTTCCAGTGCTGGTCGTTGTTGAAAACGTTGAGAAAAGCCAAGGCAGAAGTCAGCTCATCCACCGACCGCGTGCGCACGTGCGCCATCAAGGTCGATACGTAAGGATTCGGCACATAACCCAGCTCACGGGCAACCTTCTGGATCGCCGTGCGGGTGCGCACAGGAACCCTGGGATGATTTCTCAAAGCCATTGAAACTGTGGCCGAAGACACCCCGGCAACCTCAGCGATGGATCTGACAGTTGGTTTTTTAGGCGTGGTCGACATAGGCGTATGGCGAAGAGGGTTAACGTGAATAAGGATCTGCGGCGTCGCGCAATCCATCCCCAAGGAAATTAAATGCCAAAACCGTCAGAACAATCATTACCACCGGCATGATAAGCCAGGGGTAATTCGCTACTGTATCCAAATTCATGCAATCCTGTAACATAACACCCCAGCTGACGATGGGTGGACGCAGCCCCAATCCCAAAAAACTCAATGCCGTCTCTCCAAGAATCATCGTGGGCACGCTAAGGCTTAGAGCCACGATGATGTGACTGGTAAATCCCGGCAGCAGGTGTCTGACAATGATTCTGCTGTGACTCGCGCCAAGTAATCGGGCAGCCATAGCATAGTCCTCCTCTCGCAACGACAGGATCCGACCTCTCACAACCCGCGCCAACGCCGTCCAGTTGATCAGGCTGAGCATGATCGATATTGCAAAATAGACCTTCAGCGGAGACCAATCGGCTGGCAACACAGCCGCCAATGCAAGCCACAAAGGTAATTCAGGAAAGCCATTCAGGACCTCGATAAAGCGCTGGATCAGATTGTCGGTGCGACCACCCACATAGCCTGAAACACCACCCATGATCAACCCGATTATAAACACCATTACCACGCCCACCAAGCCTACCGACAAACTGATCCGGGCACCGTAAAGTATCCGACTGAAAATATCCTGACCAAACTGATCGGTCCCGAGAAAGAAGAAGCGATGTGGACTACCAACCGTCGAATTATTCACTTCGACCTTGTCTGCTTTTTTCAGGTTCACACCAAAGAACCTCCGCTCCATCGGGATCAATCCCCACAGTTTGTAGGGGTCTCCCCTAACAAAGAACCCCAATGGAGTTTTAACGTCCTTGCGCTCCACGTAGAAGCTTCTCAACGTTACCGGATCTATCTGGCGCTCGACCGGGTTTGTATAAAAACCGTTGGCAAAATCGAAGCGTACCAACTGTGGTGGCGCATAAATGTAGTCCAGATCGCGATGCGAGGAATGGTAGGGAGAAAAGAACTCAACAAAGGTTGCTACAATATAGAGCAACACGAGAAATATCATCGCCCACACAGCCAAGCGGTGGCGGAAAAATCGCAGACGAATGAGCTGCCACTGGGACAGTGTTGCTGCGGCCGGTTTTCCTGTATCTGCTACGGCACTCATTTGACCTGACCTCCTTCCATCCGGATACGGGGATCAAGCAGCAAGAGCAGCAGATCACTAACAAGGGTTCCAAACACACTTAACAGGCTCAATACCATAAGAAGAGATCCCGCCAGATACATGTCCTGGGTCAGCAGACCATCCAGCAACAAGGGGCCAATCGTGGGCAAGCTCAGAACGATCGATACGATGGCACCACCGGAAATCAATGCCGGGAACAGACCACCGATTCCGGAAACAAAGGGATTCAAGGCCAACCTGACAGGGTATTTAATGAGGAGTTTGAACGGTTTCACTCCCTTCGCTCTGGCTGTTGTCACGTAAGGCTTGCGCAGCTCATCCAACAGGTTCGCCCGCATAATTCGAATCATGCCAGCGGTTCCCGCGGTCCCGAGCACGATAACCGGGACCCATAAATGCTTGAGCAAATCCAGGAACTTACCCCAGTCCCAGTAATCCTGCATGGCATACTCAGGGGAGAATAAGCCGGATATGCTGACACCCAGATAGGCTTGACTGAAATACATGAGTAGAAGCGCCAAGAGGAAATTCGGCACACATAAGCCAAAGAAACCGATAAAGGTGAAAAGGTAATCACCAAATGAATACTGCCGAATTGCGGAATACACCCCGATGGGGAATGCCATGAACCAGGTAAACAAGATCGTCCCAATGGATATGGCTATGGTCAGAATAAGCCGGTCCCCAATCATCTCTGATACGGGCCTTCGGGTACTCATAGCCCTGCCGAGGTCACCCTGTAACAGGCCTTTATCCTCTGGCTTGAAGGAGACAAACCACTTCAGCCCCATCCAATGCGCGTACTGAACAATCATCGGCGAATCGAGATGGAACATTTCGCGGATCATTTCCACCTCTTCCATGCGCACGTCATCACCACTCATTTGCTGCTCAATGATCCATGAATCGAGGTAACTTCCCGGAGGAAGCTGAATCAGAGTGAAGGCAACCACTGATATAATCAGCAATGTCGGCACCATCCAGCCAAGGCGTCTGGCAATGTATGGGTGCCTGAGGCAAACCAGGACCGTACCAGCAAGAAGGACTCCGATGAGGAGAAACTGAATCAGGCGGCCAGTGGTCCCTGAGGATCCTTCGTCAAACCGGGTCAACCGCGGTGACAATGTGACATTCATCATCGCGTCCTCCAGGCGGGAAATCACATGCGGTGGGTTATGTGGCTCTTCAAAATAGAAGGTTTCAATGCCAGCATTGGAGGGAGTCGCAAAAATAAATCCAAACAGTGCATTCTCGGGTACGTTTCGCAGGTTGCGCGACTTGATTACCGGCTGTGGAAGCGGGGTTGCGAGAGAGATTGTCCAGACATTCTCAGCATTCAAGGCAAAGATCTCGTCCATGTAGGCGCTTCTTTCATCCTGATCGGTAGCGGCATGTGCCTTTACCAGCAAGTCCATGGTCTGCCAGACTGGAGAACCCACTTCAGGCGGAACGCCACCCCTGTTCTCCGCGTCTTCGTGCCCGTAGAAACCACCATCCCGAAACCAAAGTCCGTAAGCCCCTGCGTGGTGAGATTCCGGACTCGACGGAACAAAGCTTCTGGACTCGATCATCGGCTCAAATTCGCTCTCCCCGGTCCAGACAGTAAAATCCTGCTGCAATCCCATTTTGCGTAATCTGAACAGGCTCGACGCACGTTCACGGGCAAGGGCGCGGATGCCCACCCGACGCCAGTCATCAATAATAAACTGGGCAGGTCCAACTCCACTGAAATCGGTGAACTCAATAAACCAGGTCATCCGCGAGCCGTCCGGAAATGTTCTGAAACCTTCGCGGTCGTAGTTCGTGAGACCGATATCATCAAGCAATGCATTCGCACGCTCAGGGTCGTGTTCGATAAAAGCCTGCTCCAGTTCCGGGCTGTGATACTGGGATGATTTGCCTGGGGCAATTTGCGCAGGATCGACAATGTTATTGTAATTGGCATGGATGATCTCCGGGCGATTGATTGCCAGTGACAAAGCCTGACGGAAACGCTTGTCGCGGAGCAGATCACGCTTCATAGCAGTTTCCGGCAGATGGTCCTCAACCCGCCGGTTAAGATTCGGGAACAAGGCCCAGTTCGAACGGGTTGCAGGAAACCAGTGCAGAACGTCGTAGTTTCCGCGGTCTCTCTGCTCCATCAACAGGGTGTAGTCAGTGTAACGGACAAAGCGCGCCTGCATGGTGACACCGCCATCCGCAGCGGCGATCGGTATCAATTCCTCCCTGCGAACCTGGAACATTACCTGATCGATATAGGGCAACTGATTACCCTGGGTATCGACTGCGAAGAAATAAGGATTACGAACAAAGATATATGGGGCTCGATCCATGGATGACCTTGGAATCCAGGGCCACAACCTTGGGTGCTCAGGATTCATGGGATCTCTCAGCCGCTCGTACAAGGCCCTTGGCGTTATCTCCCCTCGCCTCTCCATTTCTCTCTTTATCCTCTCTGAGTCTCCCTTATCGGGATGGAATTGCGCGAGATAATGCCGCGGTGAAGGCACAATGTTCCCCGAAGCCATACGCTGCAACAGCATTGGGTAAGGATGTGCAAATCTCAAAACAAAGGTATGGTCATCCTCAACATTCATGGTACCCAATTCTCCCTGGACATCCATCCAGATAGGACTGGAATAACCCAGCTCAAGAACATCCTCTTCCCAATAGTAAAGCATGTCGTAGGCAGTGAGCGGATGACCGTCGGACCAGCGCACGCCTTCGCGCATGAAAATACGCCACTCCGTATAATCCTCGTTGTGCTCTGCCCGTTTGGCCAAGTGAGGCATAACCGGTTCCCCCAGAGGCGACCACCTGAAGAGTCTGGCACCGGACATGCGGTTTTCGATGATTGTCCTGTCTATGTCACTGGTTGAGGATCGAAACCAAGTGCCACCATAGTTACCAATACCATCTGGTCCTTCCATCACGAGGGGCTCGCTGCCAACACGTTCATGCACTGGAGGAAGTTTGCCCGCTTCAACCAGACGCCGGATAAAATCCGGCTCTCCCTTTGGGAACCAGGCAGGGTCTGGATCCGCATAATCCACTTCCCGGTGCACAACAGAGGCTTTGCGGTCCTCATCTGTAAACTCCACGTGACGCATGCGTTCCCCAAGTGCTACACTGCCGGGATCGATCTCAACACTCCCAGGCAATTCCGGCCGCATCCAACTGGCAAACGCCTGCAAAAGCAGGACAAAGCCCAAAGCGATACCGAAGACGCTGGCAATAACCCGAAAACTTCGACTGGAAAGGAGCGTCTTAAACGCGAAAATGACTGATTTGATCTTCATTAAAAGGGGTTCTTTCGCACTGCGATCCAGCTCTGGACCGCACCAGTTGGGGGGGATGCTTCAAAGCTCCAGAACCTGACGGGTATAATCAAACTATGCATCATGCAAACAACGCATAATCGTTGCACAAAACTGATCATCCTGATTGATTGACAAAATCCTCAATGGTAAGCCCGAGCCAAGATGAAGAAAATAACCGTCAAAATATCCGATGAAGACCGCCTGGAGCTGGAGAAATCTGCCAATCAGAGCGATAAAGCATCTGTTCGTAAAAGAGCTTCCATATTATTGGCTCTGGCAGATGGTGCTGCAATCAGCGAGGTGGCAGAGCAAACCGGTGCCAGCCGGCAGACTGTGCGGATGTGGCGCGACCGCTATGTCAATGAAGGTCTGAAGGCACTGGACAGGCAATCGGGCGGCGGGAAGAGGGGTAAGATATCAACATCTGTCCGGGAAGAAGTCATAGCGAAGTTTAGGAACCGACTGGAAAAAAACAGGAAACCTTCGCTGCGGAAGCTGGCAGGTGAATTCGGCATCAGTCCGGCCTCCGTCAGCCGCATGCTCAGAAGTGCGGGCATCGATCCCCAAAAGCCGGCTCAGGAATCCAATGACGTCGAACCGGATACCAGTGGAACCGCAGAAAAGGCCGAATCAAAGTCACTTCCGCAGAGACCGGGACCGTCGCGCAGAGTCACAATTGAAGATGTCGCCAATCATTGCGGGGTACATCCAGCAACCGCCAGCAGAGCCCTGAACAATCGCCGCACGGTTGCCGAGCCCACCCGGCGCCAGATTCAGGCTGCGGCACGCGAACTGGGATACCGCAGGGACCCCTTTCTCAGCGGACTGGTGCATCACAGAAAATCGAACCATCACAACCGCATCCATGCTGCAATCGGTATCATCAGCGATCCGGTCGCCCGCTACGAACGTTTTGAGATCTATCGCGAGTACATGATCGGTGCCAAAGAGCGGGCAAACGAACTGGGCTACAATGCCCACCACTTTGAAATGCCATGGGAAAAGCCCGAAAGATTGGTGAGGATGTTACATGCCCGAGGCATTGAAATCCTCGTTTTCCTTCCAATGTCACATGCGGAACGGAGAATTGAGATGCCTCTGGAAGATTTTTTCTCCGTCGCAATAGGCAGGTCCATTGCCTACCCGGACATGCACCGGGTTGCAGACCACAACCGTGCATCCGTGACCACCCTTTTTAATCAACTGCGCAAACTGGGCTATCGCCGGTTTGCAATGGATATTACCGAAGTCGCGGACAGACGAACAGACTACGCATGGCGGGCAGGGTTCCTCCAGGAACAAAGTCGTCTGCGTCCCGAAGAAGAGGCAACTTTGCTGGTCGCCAGCCCAGACATCACCTATCATGAGCACCAACAGAGAATAGTTCCGGGTTGGCTGAAGTCATTCGGTGCGGAGGTCATCATTACAATCAATTCGATTAGGGGTATCCGATGGCATTCCCGTCACTGGAATTTGAGCATTCCGGAGGACCTGGGGTACGCCTGCCTTAGTTGTGAAAGCAGTGACGGACCCGCCAGCGGCATTTACGAGAACCGAAGAACGGTGGCCAGAAGCGCTGTCGACCGTGCAACGGCATTGTTCTTCCAGAATGACCGGGGAGTACCTGCCCATCCTTCCACCACACTCATAAAAGGCACCTGGGCCCCCGGAGAAACGGTTCGTCAGATTCGTGAGCCGTCAGTCGTGAATGTTTAGTTCTCTAAAAACAGGACGCATCAGCTTGCCTTCTTCCAGTGCATCACCGTTATCACGCTTGTAGGGCTTCATGAATACATAGATCTAGAATTGTCCTTGCTTTTTGAATGGTTTCCACCGCCCTTATATCTCTCCCATAGCGTTTCGTGAAGGCGATCTGATACTCTTCCATCTCCTGTGGAAGGCGTTCAAGGTCGGCGCGAAACTGTTTCATCTCAGACAAGAAGCGAGCCGGATCCCGGCTGATTCGATTACCAGCCTGAGCCACTTGAACAGGGAAACGCTCCTGCGGGTGGGCCGGTTTCCAAGGTGAAACCAAACAATTCAGGTAGCGGATTCTCTCCAGTCTGGACATCCAGCCCTTGAAACCAAATACAGAATCCGACTCAAATCCCTGGGAATGATCGAGACGAATCTTGATTCCCTCGTTGAGGTCGACCTCTCCCAGCTCAACAAGAACGCCTGCAGAGGCGCCGTCGTAATGCCAACAGCCTTCACCTCCACGGAAGACCCAGGACAATTCCTGTCCATTCACAGTAACCTTGGAAGGCGGTGCAGATGCCTGTACCCGCAAGCTAAGCCGCCGTTTTGCAACAAAACCATCGTATTCTCCCTCGACCGGCAGCAATTCGACCTCCCGAACGGTATCAAGTTGCCGATGCCTCAGGTGCAGCTGAACACTGTTTCCATCTCTGTAATCAGGAGAGACACCATCGTCCTCATACATACTGTATTCTCCATCACCACCGGAACAAACCTGTAACACCAAGTCCAGGTAACCTCCCGGAGACAAGCGCTTCGGTGGAGTCTGCTCGATCCAGACAGCTCCTGGCCGAACAAAAACAGGAACCTCATTCAAAAGATAATGGCGTTTGTAGACACGATCGCCTTCGAGACGATCGCCGGTTGCAAGGTCGAGCCATTTGCCCTTGGGCAACCAGACTTCAACCGGCGCCATGTCATGGGCCTCATCAGAGGGCCTGACCACCGGCGCCACGATCATATTATCGCCAAAATAATACTGATTCGGGGCGCTGTAGGCTGCTGCATCCTCGGGATGATGATAATACATCGGCCGACAGATGGAGACCCCGTTGCAATACGCTTTCCAGGCCTCTGTATAGATATAGGGAACCAAAGCGTAGCGTTTTTTCACCGAGTCAATCAGCACCTCCCGGTAGGGGTTTGGATATTCAGTGAAACGCCGTTCGCTACGTGGATCCTTGCTGGTATGGGTCCTCAGGATCGGTGAATAAAGGCCAAACTGCATCCAGCGGGCATACAATTCGGGCGAGGTCTCGGATTCAAACAGGTGACCGCCTATATCATGACTCCAGTAACCAAAAAGCACATTGCTGGCGGTCGCAGTGAAGTACGGCTGATAAGCAAGAGATTCCCAGGACACAACAGTATCCCCCGAAAAACCGACTGGCATACGCCCCGCTCCAAGGCCACCGAAGCGACTGAAATTCAATGGCCGTTTCTGTGCACCTTGATTACGGACCTGATCCTGCCAATGCAGTTCGTTGATCCAGGGAAGTGTATCCAGACTGGGCAATGCACTCCCCTGATTGCCCTGCTGCCAATCCATCCACCAGAAGTCCACACCCTCCTTCTCGTAAGGCCGATGAAGGCATTCGAAGTAGGCTTTCATGTAAACAGGATCGCACACATCCAAGGGGATCTGACGGCCTTCGTCCGGATTGAGCCCATTCATTGTGAACACTGGGTCGTGTTCTTTATTGATTCGTGGCAATTTCTCCGGGTCGATCCCCATTTGCCGGCACATCGCTGGAAAGGCTTTTTCAAAACTGAACACTCCATCAGCCGGGTGGAGATTCAGGGAAATCTTGAGATCCCGTTGCTTCAACCAAGAGAGAAATTCGCGATAGTCAGGAAAATACCTTTCATCCCAAGTATAACCGGTCCATCCAGGCAGGTGCCAATCCATATCGACAACCAGTACATCCAAGGGGATATCGAAGTTGTCAAACTCCCGGACAAGGTCCTCAATCTCCTTGTCTGTGTAGGCCCAATAACGACTATACCAGTAACCAAAAGCGTAACGGGGCGGCAACGGCTGGCGTCCGAAGATCAGACTTCCGTCTTGCAAGGCACCAACATAATCGCGCCCATGGGCCAGCAAATACCCGTCCCGACGTTCACCTTCAGGACGCTCCACTGGCCATGCTTGCCAATCACACACTGAGGGGTCGAGAACCACGCTGCTCGAATCATCCAGATAAGCCCAGCCATCGCGACTCAAAAGACCATCACACAGAGGCAGGTCAATCCAATCGCCCTGAAAAACCTTTTCTCCATCCTTACTTTTCCGAATCACAGGTTTTTCTGGATCGCACTGATCCAGAGGCACCCACCGTTCGACACGGCCACCATTTATCTGATCCAGGGTTTTACAGGTGCCCTTCAGGTTGGCGGACTGCTCCTTACCAAAATGCCAGGGAACCCAGCTGTCACCCAGCAGAATGGACGCCCTCAGGTTTTCTTCATGGAATGGTTGACCATCATCAACAAACTCCAATTTCACGAAATCGGTTTGAATCGTCAGTCGGTTGTCATCCACAAATTGGTCAAAATCCGGAACCAACAGACGGCGGTTGCAAACCATGAAACTTGGTCGATCCTCAAAAACCCTGTCTAAAGCCCACTCAAGGCGAATAATTCTAGCTGTTAAAACAGTAAAGCGGGCACAACCGAAATGAACGATACTACCCTCGCTTGCAAGCGGGCTTTGATGATGAGGCATCAATTGTCAGTTGTTGAAATTCCTCAGGCAGTGCGACGCACCGGTCCCAGCTTTTCAAGGACATCGGAAACTTTCTGGCAAATGCGTTCAATCGCCTCCGGTTCCTCTCCCATATCCTGAGAGCGGAAATAGTCGTATAACAGATGGTCCTGGTAGACTTCCTGCAGCAGGGAAACCAACTGTCGCACACTGTTCTTTGCAGCAATCAGTTCAGAAGGGCTCAGACGCGACCAGGATTCATTGGACGCAGTCGATTCTTCCTGTTCGATCCGGCGGATAAAATCTGCAAGCGCAACGGAATCCACGTCGGAGGAAAAACTTCTGAAGCTTGTGTTGAAGGGGATCATTTGAGTATTGGAGTTCATGGCTGAATAGGGTTAAACGGGTGAAACAGGGAGTTGAAGAATCAACGCTTGATTGCCCAAAACAAAATCGACGGGCGGATCGCAATCAACTGAATCGACAGGCAAACTTTTGCACACCGTTTCACAAAACCATCCAATGAGAGGTAATGTTAGGTCTCGACAGGACCATTTTATTGTCTAGAAAATGAGCATGGAAGAGGAAATTTCAAGCTTGGCGAGCGAACGGCGCAATCGGATAATCGAACTCCTGTCTTCACGCGGTTCAATAGCGGTCGGCACCTTGGTGGACGAATTTGATGTAACCCCCATGACTGTTTGGCGGGATCTCAAGCGGCTCGAGTCGCTCGGACAGCTCAAACGGGTGCGGGGCGGCGCCGTTCTTCCAAACGCGCAGCCGGTTCAAACCAGCTTAGGCGGCAAAGACCCTGAAATCCACCAAAAGCGGGCAATAGCCCAACTTGCCTGCAATGAGTTCATCAGACCGGGGATGACAATTTTCCTGGATGGCGGCTCGACACTGCTGGAGGCCGTCAGATACTTGCCCACGCGGATAAACATAATCACGAATTCCCTGCCCCTTCTATCCCGGTTGCATGAATCCGGCAACTGGTCTAATATCCAGTGCAGCGGAGGGATCATGAGCAAGGACTCCGGCCTGATGACCGGACCGGATGCTCGCAGGTTCCTGCAGAACAAACGGGCCGATGTTTACTTAACCGGGTGTTCAGGCATCGACCCCAAAAGAGGGATTACCGATATCAACCCACTCGAAATTGAGATCCGTGAAGTCATGGCAGAATCAGCCGCCAAAGTTATCGTCCTGGCTGACTCATCAAAACTGGACAAACCCTCAATGGACCTGTTCCTGCGCTTCGATCAGTTCGATTGCCTAATCACCGACGATCAAGTCGCAGACGACACGCTTTCAGCGCTCAGTCAACGAGTACGCGTTGAAGCCGCTCCCCTCTAAGAGAAGCGGCCTCAATCGTATATGAGCGAACCGGGCATCACTGCCCGTTTCAAAATCAGAACTCTGCAGACAGGCTCAGACGCCAAGTGCGTGGAGAGTAGTAGACCCGGGTGCGACGCACCTCTTCTCCGCCAAAGTCATTCTGGTAGTGGGCATAAAGAGTGTCTTCAGTATGATTGAAGACGTTCCTCACGTTCAAGCTGGCCCGCCAGCGCATATTGAAGAGATCAAAACGATAAGCAGTGAAAGCATCGAATACAAAACGCTCTTTTGTATCTGGAGTGCGGAACTGATTGGCACCCATCGTGCGCCCACCAACATCGACGGAAGTCGGTGCGGAGCCCGTGTATTTGACACCTCCCCCAATTTCAAGCCCAGTCAGCGGACCTTCACTGAATCGGTATTTATTCCACAGACTTGCGGAACTTTGCGGAACAAAGGACAGGTCCAAGCCCTTAAGAGAGCCTCCATTGAAGGTCGACGCACGGGTAGGATCATCGAAATTATCGACTCCGAGCAATAGCACCCAGGCATCATATCGAGTACCAAAGTTCTCTCCAGTCTGCTGATCAACGGCGTCCACCAGATGGATAGCCCTGACCTCACGGTTTTGGTACGAATAGCTGAAAACAATCTGATAGTTTGGTGTTGGTGCGAAAATAAGCTGACCGTCGATACCTTTACCCACTTCCTCAAAAGTAACGTTGGCTCCCAGGCCATCGTTATTGCTCGGATTGTTGTTAATCGTATCGTTGAATCCGTTATAAAACAACGGCAGAGT
>JBJHBN010000009.1:0-14371 GCA_050485505.1 Opitutales bacterium
ATATAATCGAGAACCCAACCAGATCGAGAAAAACCGTCATAAAGACGATCCCTTTTTCCCTGCGGTTCCCGTCGCTCTTTTGGGGGTCAGGACTCTTCACTTTGTCGATAACGTTTGTGCAATGCCATAGCCACATTGGCCGGGATAAACTTTTCAATCCGGCTGGCGTTGTAGTAAGCGACCTGTTTGATCAAATTGGAGCTGGTGAAAAAATAGCGTGCCCCGGGCATAAAAAATATGGTTTCAATTCCGTCGTCGAGATCCCGGTTCATTTGCGTCATCTGGAATTCATATTCGAAATCAGACACCGCCCTCAGTCCGCGAATCAAGGCGATAGCCCCCACGTCGCGCGCGAAATCGACCACCAGCCCCTCAAACGAGCGTACCTCGGCGTTGATGTCGGTCACGTTTTCGCGGATAAGTTCGATGCGCTCCTCTACCGGGAACAATGGACCTTTAGGGTGATTCGGGGCCACACCGATCACAATCTTGTCAAAGATGCGTGCTGCCCGGCGCATGATATCGAGATGCCCATTGGTGATGGGGTCGAAAGTTCCCGGATAAATTGCTATATTCTTCATAGAAAATGGACTGCCAGGTAGCCACCGAGATGTAAACAGGCTGCGGTTGCGGCGGCGGCGGCAACATCATCGACCACGACCCCCCAGCCGCCTGGCCAGGACTGCAGTTTGCGGATTCCGAAGGGCTTCAGTATGTCAAACAGACGGAAAAGCAGGAAGCCAGCCAGCAGATACAACCAGACATGCCCGGTCTGGTTCATCCAAAAATGTACGCCGACAAAACAAAGTGGAACGGCAATAATTTCATCGAGGATGATTTCCCCTGGATCCCTTTTCTGCAGACGCCGTTCGCCCTCGTCACACAAAGCGGACGCTAGCCAGACCAGAAACAAGCCCGCCATCACATGAGTGAAAACCGGTGCTTGGTAGAAAAACAAAGTGTATAAAACGATGCCAACAACCGAACCGTTCGTTCCAGGTGCTTTGCCCCAGTAGCCTACCGGGCCGCAGGTCACGAGGTTTTGCACGCTGCGGTCCGACAGCAGCCGTGTCCATCCCCAACCGTACCGATGCACTTTCATGCGGCCGCTCCCCTGCTATCAGTTCGAAAAACGAAGGCATAGCGCTTTAGATAAAAAGCACCGGACCACAGGGTCAGAAAGGTCGACAGCGCAAAATACAACATGGCATTCACCCAAACATAGAAGGCAAAAAGGCTCAAGTCAGCACGCAGGACCTCGGCGAGATCCCGCTCAAACATTGGCACAGCAAAAAACACGCAAACTGCGGTAATCTGCCAGATGGTCTTGCGTTTACCCATTGTTTCGGCCGCCAGGACGATGCCTTTGCGGGCGGCGATCATCCGGATTACGGTGATCCCAATTTCGCGTGCGGCAATCAGAAAAACCAGGATGGACATCAGCCAGGCAGGTCCCATCAGACCCACGACGATAAGCAGGATAAACGAGCCAAGGACCATCACCTTGTCGACCAGTGCGTCCATGATCTTGCCGAAATTCGTGATGAGCTGGTATTTGCGCGCCAGATAACCATCGAGAAAATCTGAGATAGCACCGTACAAAATGCAGAAGAACGCCAGCGTGGCAGCCCCGAACCAGGGCTGATAGACCAACCAGACCATCAAAGCCAGTACGACGATGCGGGAGAATGTTATTATGTTGGGAAGTGCGCGCATAAGTTGCAAAGAGACGGAAAGATCCGAAGCAAGGCATTCCAGCTGAATGCGCTTGCGCGTCAATCTTTTCATCCGTGGGGGTGTGCCTTGCGGTGGGCATCCTTCAAGCGACGCATGTCCAAATGGGTGTAAACCTGAGTAGTCGAAAGGCTCTGGTGCCCGAGCAATTCCTGAACCAGGCGCAGATCCGCGCCGGCATTCAACATGTGCGTAGCATAGGAGTGGCGGATCTTATGCGGACTCAAGTCGCCGGGGAGTTCCGCCAGTTTAAGGTAGAGTTTCATCCGCTTTTGCACCCATGCGGCGGTCAATGGCTTTCCGCCTAAAAGGCACAGGACGACGTCATCTTGGCTGTATGTCTCCCGATGGTAACGGGTCCATGCCTGCAGCAGTTGCTCCAAGGTTGGACCATAAGGCACCAGTCGCACCCGGCCACCCTTGCCCTTCACCCGAATGATTCGGCTGCGCATATCCACCTGCTTATAGCGCCAGTCAACCAGCTCGCTGATGCGCAATCCGGCCGCATAAAGGGCCTCAAAGATCATTTGATCCAACAGTGCCTGACGTGGGGTGATTTGATCTTCTCCAAGTAGCTTCATCGGACCCTCCAGAAAACGTTCCATTTCCTGCTCGGTCAGGAATTTAGGCAAGGGTTTGGCAACACGAGGAGCTTTGATTCCCAGCATAGGATTGCTTGAAATCCAACCTTGCTGGATCAGGTAACGGAAAAAACTGCGGGCCGCCGACAGGTGCAGGTGCAGAGTTCGGCGCGCAACTCCAGCGCGCTGGGTGTCGATAAGGTAGGAACGCAAACAGCGTTCGGGTATGGCCTCAAGCGATCCACCGTAACGACCTTCGTGGCGTACGTAAGTCAGCATGGAGACTAGTGCTTGGCGATAATTGCGGACTGTCCGCGGGGATAAGCGCCGCTCCCCTTCCATCCACCGGCAAAATGCCTGAATCCAGCCAGCATCCCCGGCGGGCAGTTCAGCAAGGTCCGAGGGGCCGTCTTTTGTCATTGGCTCTACTCCAGCCCCATGATCCGCCGACCTTCCGGAGAAATCATGTGCGGGGTCCACTGGGGATCCCAGACGATGTCCACCTCGGCGGAATCAACGCTTGGCAGCGCTTCGATTTTGGACTGCGCATCAGCGGCAATTGTTGGTCCCATTCCGCAACCGGTAGCCGTCAATGTCATTTTAACTGAGACTTTGTGGCGGCCGTTGTCGAGGGCTTCACTGGACAGGTCGTAGATCAATCCGAGGTCCACAATATTGATAGGGATCTCGGGATCAAAACACTGCCGCAGCGCGTCCCAGACACGCTCCTCGCTGAAGGTCGAGTCGGCGGATATCGATTCAGCATCCGCCTTGACCTTTGCCGCTACCTCGGGCCCGAGAGCGTCAGCAAATTCCGCAGCAATGCGGAAAAGCCCATTGTCGGCCCTTACCGTGACTGAACCGCCCAGAGCCTGCGTAACAACGACGGTAAAGCCTACTGGCAAAGTAACCTCTTCACCCGAGGGAATTCGGGTGGCATCGCAATCACTCAAAAGGTTAACTTCTCGTCCATTCATAAGGTCGGGTAATTATCAGGGGTTATCGCAGATCGGGAACGATCGGTTTCACTTCCGGCTGAGGCGATTCCGGCTCTTTGTTTTCGTCTGAGGGCTTTTTTTCGGAAGCTTCAGCCTCAACTATTGGCTCGACCTTTTCCGGTTCACCTTGCACGGACGCTTCAGGGGCTTTTTTTGCAGATTTTTCGGCAAGGGGTTTCTCTTTGACCTCAGGCGCAGCTTCCTTCTTGGGCTTTTCACCTTCCTTGGGAGGCGGAACAAAGAGGCGGCCGTCACTAAACTCGATTAAATAGCCTTCCCCGATCAGGTAGCGCAGGTCGCGCTTCAGATCCTGATACCGCTGCGCAGCATCCTTGTCCAGGCTCTCTGGCTTGGCTGGATCCACTTCAATGCCCAGATAAGCTTTGGCGAGGTTCTTTACGGGGAACTCTGGATGGGCTTCAATGAATGCGATCAGGTCTTCGAGGTTGTCTGCCAGGCGTTCATTGGGTTCCCGGAAACGGCGTTTGACCGCGCAAACATAGGAGACACCCTTTGATCCCTTTTTATAGACGGCGAAATTCAGCTTCCGCAGGCGGCCGCGCAGATGATTGGCGGTATCCAGAGGGAAGCGCAACTGCCGTTGCAAGTGGAAGTCCACGGAACGGCGGATGGGGTCCTGAGGATGCAGCAACGCCAGATCTTTACCAGAGAATCGGGCCGAGTACGCTGGACGAACGAGTTTGTCCTTGCAGTTTCCGACCAAGTAAAGACGGGCATCCTCCAGGTTATTGAACTGTAATGGCTCCTGCCCTTCCTTTCCTTCCTCACCATCCATTGGTTTCAATGTATAGCGGGTTTGCTTCTTCATCTGATCCAGCCATTCCTGAATCAACTCGGGCTCCTTTACGCTTTCCAGACGGTCCTTGAACTGAGCAAAAGGCAGGTGCGACAGGTGTCGCGAATGATGCTCAACACACAAGGCACCGTAACGGTGATAGTTGGGAGGGCCGATTAGCTTCCCGGTCAGACCACAGCGATGAACCATCGAAAACGCCCCGGATGGAGGTTCGACCTCGATCTCTTCGGTATTGAAAAATGCATCGACCCGATTCTGGAAAACATGATGCAGGGCCTCTTCCTCCGAACGAAACGGCAAACCATCGGGCACAGACGCATACAGCATCGGCTCCTCCCCCTCTTTCTGTTTCGGATCTTTCACGACACAGACAAAACGCTCGGGCTTGTCCAGAATCAGCCGTGCAATTTCAAACAGCTCGAAAGTCCGCAAGGAAGTGCGCACGGCCTGTGTAAGAACTTTGAAGGGTTCTTCCTCCGGATAGAATTGCACTTCCACCACCGGCTCGAAAGGTTCCCGCTCCTGACGCTGCGGCCTCCGCTCGCCACGACCTGCCGGCGGGCGATCCCCGCTCTTGCGTTTAAAGCCCTTGCGGTCTTTGCGGGGCGGCCTTCCCTCGTGCTTGGAGTCACCAGCGGATCGCTGCTCGCGGTCGAAGTTTCGACCCGAGCCGCCTTGTGGTTTGTCGGAGCCCCACTTGGGTCCCAGGGAAAGACTCTGAAGAGAGCCCAAGTCCAACTTATCAGTCCCGGGTTTCTCAGGTTGCGGTTCGTTATCAGCCATGGTTGCGCGCAGATGAAAGGGCATTCACTCGCAAAAGAAAGTTCAGGTCAAGCCCTCAACCTATCGACCTGTGGAATTATCCCTGAAAGTAAGCACTCCGTAAAATCGTCCAAAATGTAAATTATCCTCGACAAAACGGTATATAATGTTCTATTACCTAGCGGTTTACGGGTTTAAATAAATCCGAAACCAAATTAAAATGAGAAAGAAAATTATTTCCCCGCGCAAGTTCGTTAAACCCTCCTTCGCCTATTTGATAGAAAAAAAGCGCGACGGTGGCGAATTCAATCACGACGAAATACGCTTCATCGTCGATTCCATTATCGACAAGGAAATGCCGCAACACCAGTTGGCAGCCCTTTGCATGGCGATTTACTTCCAAGGCATGAGTGCTCAGGAGACCGCCATGCTGTCGGAGGAAATGATGTATTCCGGCGAAGTCATCGACCTATCGCGGATTACAAAGCCTAAGATCGACAAATATTCCACCGGGGGCGTCGGTGACAAAACCTCTCTGGTGTTGGTTCCTCTCGCTGCAGCTTGTGGCGTTGTCATGCCGAATATGAATGGTGTGGATGAGGAGTTTGTAATCAGCAATCTGGACAAACTGAGTGCCATCCCCGGATTTAATCCGAAAATGAGTCTGGATGACTTCGTTGAGCGCCTGTCTGGCATTGGCTGTGTCATTGCCGAACAGTCGGATGAGATCGCTCCTGTGGATGGAATCATCTACAACATGCGCCAGCTCACCAGTACGATTCCAAGTCTTCCATTAATTACCGGATCGGTGCTCAGCCGTAAGTTGGCTCAGGGCGCTGAAGGATTGGTTGTCGATGTTAAATGGGGCAATGGTTCCTTTATCAAGGATGTTGAGCAGGCAAAGCAATTGGCCCGCTCCATCACGCGTGTTGGTCGTTCGATGAAGCGCCGCTGTGTGGCGTTGGTCACCGACATGAATCAACCGCTTGGAGATACCGTTGGCACGGCCCTGGAAATCCAGGAAGCCATCCAGCTTCTTAAGGGAGAGGGCCCGGAGGACCTCCAGGAGTTGGTGCTGAAACTGGGCATGGAGATTGTGCGTCTGGCTGGTGTTGCGGGTTCTACCCTTTCAGCCAAACAAACGGTTCAGCGTGCACTCAAAGAGGGACAAGCGCTCGACAAATTCAAGGAGATGATCGCAAGCCAGGGCGGCAAGACTGACTTTATTGACGATCCGGACAAATTCCCGAAGGCCAAGTATGTGCGCAAGCTGCCGGCCCCGAAGCGGGGTTACGTGCACACCATCAATGCGGGTATGATTGCCCGCGGTGTGCAGTTACTTGCTCAGGCGAGCAAGGGTAAAAAGTTGGATCCGGCGGTCGGAGTCTCTGAAATCAAAAAGGTGGGCACCCAGGTTAAGCAGGGTGAACCTTTGATGATGATTCATTACAACGATGAGTCGAAGCTCGAGAGTGCGCTTGAATATCTGCGCAGCGCTTACCGCCTCGCGCCAAAGCGCCCCAACCCTCCCGAGTTGGTGGTAGAGCGAGTTGCCTGATTTATTTTTATAAAGCGATGCCTGAAAGCCGCACTCGCGTGAAACAGCCTCCGGTCGGCAACCCGGTTATGCTGTGGGATGGCGAGTGCGGCTTTTGTCGTCGTTGGGTGCTGCGCTGGCAGCGCATTACAGGAGAGCGGGTGGATTACCACCCCTGGCAATCGGTGCACAGCCGCTTTCCAGAGATCCCGACGAGCGAATACGAAAAGGCCGTTTTCCTCGTCGATATTGATGGCAGCATTTCTTCGGGTGCCGCAGCTGTGCTGCGCGCACTCGCGGAACACCCGGAATACAAGGGGCTCTACAAATGGTATCAGAAAAGCGCTACTTTCGCCGCAATCACTGAATGGATGTATCGCCGGGTTGCCAACAATCGACGCTTTCTTAGCCGATTCAGTTGAGCACTGGTGACTATTGAAGAGATTTGAAACGCACGTAACAGCAGGGAACGCGTAGCGGAGAAGCGGCAGTTCAGGCTAAAGCCTGTGCTCCAACAGTTTGATTTGAACGTGTTGGGGCCCTGCCTTCAGGCCGAAGGCAGGGCCTTGGAATGTAGCTAACAGACGATAGTCCTTCGGGGAACGGCCCAGCCTGATCCTACTCCGAGGTACTGTTGCGCACCCGCTACAATGGGTTTCAGGCTATTTTGACTAGTGTCCGAAACGCTCGCTGATTCCCTGGTAGCTGTCTATCCGTCGATCCCTGAAAAAGGGCCAGATTCGGCGGAAGTCCTCGGCTGCCTGCAGATCACAGTCTTGAATCAATATATACGGATCTGAAACCGGAGCTCTTTGGAGAATTTCGCCATAGGGATTTGTGACGAAGGATTGCCCCCAGAACTCCGTATTGCCTTCGACCCCTATTCTATTGACTGCTGCGACAAAGCAACCATTGGCGACTGCGTGCCCGCGTTGTACAGTCTCCCAAGCCGTGTGCTGGGCTGCGCCCAATTCTGCCTTCTCTTCGGGAAGCCAACCAATTGCGGTGGGATAAAATAGGATCATTGCCCCCTTCATTGCCGTCAGCCGGGCTGCTTCCGGATACCATTGGTCCCAGCAAATCAGAACACCAATACTGCCATACCTCGTTTCCCATGCCCGGTAACCGAGGTCGCCCGGGGTAAAATAGAATTTCTCTTCAAATCCTGGGTCCTGTGGGATATGCATTTTCCGGTAGGAGCCCAGAAGTGTTCCATCCGCATCAATCACAACGGCCGTGTTGTGGTAGATTCCGGGGGCCCGCTTCTCAAAATACGGACCGATAATAACCACGTTCAATTCCTGCGCGAGACTTTGCAGGCGTTCGCTGCTGGGTCCCGGAATCGGCTCTGCCAGATCGAAATTATCGACAGACTGCTCCATGCAAAAGTAGAGCGTGGTGAACATCTCGGGCAGGCAGATGATCTGTGCTCCCATTGCCGCTGCCTCGCGGATATGCACTTCGGCCTGCCTTCGATTTACATCGGAATCGGCAGTGAAGGGCATTTGAATCAGGGCGATACGAACAGGTTGAGCAGACATTCCCTGAGCTTGAAGCAAGCAGGGGCAAGGTCAAGTCCCGCTGCCCTTGCCACCTAGTGGTGTGACCACTAGGTCATTTCTTTGCGAACTTTTTCGCTTGCAGCACGATGCTTTCAACGCCACTTTTTGCGGTTTTATTCAGCCCGGGTGGCGGAATTGGTAGACGCACTGGACTTAGGATCCAGTGGAGCGTAAGCTCCGTGCAGGTTCAAGTCCTGTCCCGGGCACATAAAAAAAGATCCGCTCAGTGAGCGGATCTTTTTGTGTTATAAAAGCGAATGGATGCGTAAACTAATCAGGCACCAATCTGGAAGCGGGAGAAGCGGCGAACCACGATATTTTCACCCAGCTTGGCAATGCTTGCCTTAATCATTTCGCCAACTGTCTGGTCGGGATTCTTGACGAAGGGTTGCTCCAGCAGGCATACCTGTTGGTAGACCTTCTCCAGCTTGCCCTCGACGATCTTCTCGACGATGTTGGCGGGTTTGCCCTCTACCTGCCCAGCAGCGATTTCACGCTCCTTTTGCAGCAATGCCTCGGGAACTTCATCGCGGTCAACGCATTCAGGGCTGGCGGCGGCGATATGCATCGCAATGTCGCGGGTCAAAGCCTTGAAATCGTCTGTCTTGGCTACGAAGTCCGTCTCACAGTTGACTTCAATCAGGACGCCTACCTTGCCACCCATGTGGATGTAGGATTCGACCAGACCGTCACCCGCATCGCGGCCGGATTTTTTGTCGGCACTGGCGATACCCTTCTTGCGCAGAAGCATGATCGCTTCTTCTTCGTTGCCGTTGGTGTTCACCAAGGCTTTTTTGCAATCCATCAACCCGGCACCTGTTTTGGCACGCAGGTCGGCAACCATCTTTGCATTAATGTTACTCATGATAAAATATCTTTCCCTGTTTAAAGGCTGAAAAGTTTATTTCTCTTCGGGGTCGGTGCTGAAGGTTTCTGGAACCGACTCGTCTGCGGAACTGGAACGATCGCTGACTGGAACCTGCTCTTCAGTGGCCGGCGCGGAAACAACCGGGCTTACCGTGCGGTTCTGGATCGGATCTACCTGGACGCGGCGGGATTGGCCGGCTTGAGCGGCATCCATAATTGTTTCAACGATCACGCGAATCGACTTGATTGAGTCGTCATTGCCCGGAATCGGATACTGCGTCAGCGACGGGTCGCTATTTGTGTCGACGAGGGCAACCACCGGGATATTCAAACGGTTGGCTTCGGCAACGGCGATAGCTTCTGTGCGGGTGTCCACAACAAACAGGGCCGCAGGCATTTGCTCCAGGTCAACAATGCCTTCAAAGTTGCGCTTCATCCGGGTCATTTCACGGCGAATAGCGGAGCTTTCCTTGTTGTGCATCTTGTCGAGAGAACCATCGGATTCCATCCGCAGGTAGTTCTTGTATTTCTCGATCGAGCGGCGAATCGTTACGAAGTTTGTCAGTGTGCCACCCAACCAGCGGTCGGAGGCAAATGGCATGTTCGAAGCTACAGCGGCTTCGCGAACCATGTCGCGGGCTTGCTTCTTGGTGCCAACAAAGAGCACGTCCTTGCCTGAGGCGACGGTTTCTTCGATGAAGCTATAGGCCTTTTCGAGGCAATTATAGGTTTTTTCGAGGTCGATAACGCTCACCCCTTGCAGGTTCGCGTAGACGAATTTCTTCGACTTCGGGTTGAAACGACGGACTTGGTGTCCAAAGTGGACGCCGGCATCCAGCAGGTCTTTTACCGTGATGTTCATATATACTGTATTGATTCTATTGAGCCCCAAAAATCAGGGCCAACCGACAAAAAGCACGCGCCGGTTTACGAGGGTTACTGGTTTAGTAAATAACATCCGCCTCCGTGCCTGAAGCAGATGGGAAAGCGGAGAAGCAAAGCCGCAGTCGGAGCAATAGCAAGCAAAATCACCCTTCAGGGCACAATCAATCGGCTGCAGGGTCCGCTGCCATACGTTTCTCCGCACGTTTGCGATCATTGGGATCAAGCAGGCGTTTGCGCATACGGATGTGCTTTGGCGTGGCTTCGACGAACTCATCCGGCTCGATGTATTCGATCGCCCGCTCGAGGCTGAAGCGAATCGGAGGCGACAGCATGATGCCCTTGCCGTCTCCGGAACTGCGAACATTGACCAGGTGCTTGGCCTTGGTCGGATTGACCGGGAGGTCGTGCTTGCGCGGATTCTCACCGACTATCATGCCCACATAGATCTCGTCGCCCGGATTGATAAACAATTTACCACGGTCTTGTAAGGTGTCCAAGGTATAGGCCATGGCCTTGCCGCGTTCCATTGAAACCAGCACACCACTCTGACGGGTAACGATTTCCCCGGCGAAGGGTCGGTATTCCGCGAAAAGGTGACTCATCACACCGCGGCCGCTGGTCATATTGACGAGGTCAAATTCGAAACCGATCAGTCCGCGGGTCGGAATGGTCGCCTCGACGGTGACTCCGGAGGCATGGTGCACGATGTTGGTAATCTGCCCTTTGCGTCGCGACAGGTTCTCCATCACTCCGCCGAGATGCTCATCTGCCACCTCCACCCAAAGGTTTTCGAAGGGCTCATGCAGCCCGCCAGGTCCATCCTGGAAGATTACCGTTGGGCGGGATACCAGCACCTCGAAGCCTTCGCGGCGCATCTGCTCGACCAAAATAGCGATCTGCATGGCTCCGCGTGCGGATACGTAAAACCTCGTGCCATCACCTGTTTCTTCGATTTGGATTGAAATATTTGTTTTCTTTTCGCGGAACAGACGTTCGCGGATCTGACGTGAAGTCACCAGTTTGCCGTCCTGACCTGCCAGGGGGCCGTCATTTACCGCAAATTCCATGCGGATTGTAGGCGGATCGATTTCGACAAAAGGCAGCGGTTCAGCATCCGCGTTGGCGGCAACTGTGTCACCGATATCCACCTCTTCAAAGCCCGCGATACCGATTATGTTGCCGGCCTCTCCCAGACCGGAGCTTTGAACGGCTAAGCCGTTGTAAGCGAACACCTTGGTTACCTTTATGCGCTGGCGTGTAGCGTCTTTGCGAATCGCAGTGATAGATTCTCCGGTGCGAATGGAACCGCTAAGAACACGGCCAACGGCAACCCGCCCAACAAAGTCGTCCCACTGGATATTGCTAACCAGCATGCGAAAAGGTGCATCTTCAATTTCAGGGGGGGAGATATGTTCCACAATCTTGTCGAAAAGCCCCTTCATATCTTCCCGCGGCCCGTTCAGCTCGGCATCCGCCCAGCCATCCTTGGCGCTCGCATAGACAAAAGGTGCGGCGAACTGCTCCTCGTTTGCTTCCAGCTCCAGAAACAGTTCGAGCACACGGTCATGCACTTCCTTGGGACGGGCAAACTCGCGGTCGACCTTGTTGATTACCACAATAGGTCGCAATCCATTTGCCAGGGCCTTTTTCAAAACAAAGCGTGTCTGTGCCTGCGGGCCTTCGTAGGCGTCGACCAGCAAAAGCACGCCGTCCACCATCTTCATAACCCGCTCCACCTCGGCGCCAAAATCCGCGTGCCCGGGCGTGTCCACGATATTGACCGTTTTTCCATCCCAGTGAACCGAAGTGTTCTTTGCCTTGATGGTGATGCCCTTCTCCTTTTCCAGGTCCATTGAGTCCATGACCCGTTCGTCCACTCTCTGGTTTTCGCGGAAGGTTCCGCTTTGGCGAAGCAACTGGTCGACAAGGGTGGTTTTCCCGTGGTCGACGTGGGCAATGATGGCTATATTTCGAATGTTTTCTGCGTGCATGCGGTTCTCCTGAGATAGACAAAGGGTGCAGAAGATGACGCCTTTCGCCACCGTTACCAGCGAAAAAACACGAAATTCAATTGCAGCCAGCGAAAGCACCTCTTCAATCATCCAGATGCAAACTCTCGGAAAATGGTATCTCGCTTACGGTAGCTTTCTTATTCTCTGCGGTATCGCAGGCTATCTATCCAATCCTGAAGCCGCCCAAACAGCGCTGATTTCAGGATCCGTGTTTGGCCTTATGTCCATGCTGTGGGGCCTGTTGTTCCTTCGGGGCTACGCCTGGTCATGGTGGTTGGCGCTGATTATTACCACAATGCTTGTGGGTGCCTTCAGCTGGCGAGCGGTTGTTGGTTGGCAGGAAACCCTGGCTGGCGAGCCCAAGTTATTTGCCGCTTCCCTAATCAGCCTTATGTGGCTCGCCTCTGTGGCATCTGTTTGGAAGCTTTTCAGTTACCGGCGCTGACGCCCTGTTTTCGCTTAGGTCACGACGCAAACCGCCGTAGTATCCTGTAGTGGGTCACACCACTATCTTTATGTGCGAGCTTGCTGGACCCATAATCATTCTCCGCATTCCGAAACGGCGACAACAGTCATGATCAATCGGATGACATTATCACGTGTACGATTCAAATTAACCGCTATTGGTTTGCGCGCTGGCGTTTTTACAACGCTGGCGATGGCCTTGAATGCACAGAACCCGGACGACGAAGTGGTCTTTGATCTGTCCCCCTTCGTTGTTGAGGATCACTATGACCGGGGTTACTTTGCCTCCAACTCAATTTCTGGAACCCGTTTGAATACTGCTATCCGCGATGTCCCAATGAACCTTGAGGTGGTGACCAGCGAATTCATACGCGACACTGGCGCAACTAATCTCCGCGAGGCTTTGCGCTACTCATCCGGCGTGATCCTGGAGTCCCAGTCCGATGCTTTCGCTGAACCGGACTTCGATCCGATGAGCGCCGGTGCCAATGACCCACGTGGAGTGACCCGTTCGGCGGGAGACTCCGCAACAAAGCTGCGTGGGTTCATTGGCGACCAGACTTTACGCGAAGGCTTTCGCCGTCAATTTGCGGTGGACAGCATTCATATCGATCGTGTTGAGATTCTGCGAGGTCCATCCGCATTGCTCTACGGCATCGGTAACTTCGGTGGTGTGATCAATTTTGTCCCCAAGAAACCCCAGTATGACTCGGAGTATTATTACTTGGGCGCATCGGTTGGTAACCGCGGTTTCAAGCGTGCTGAATTCGATGCGACGGGGCCGCTTGGTGACAACGATGTCTACCGTCCCGCCTATCGGATAACAGCTTCTGTCCAGGAACGAGCCGATTTCACCGAGTACTACAGCGATCGTTATTTCACAGTTTCTCCATCTTTCAGTTTCAATCTGTTCCCTGGCACTCAGATACTGCTGGAGAATGAGTTTGGCTATCGTGAAGAGTTTGGCCTGGGTTTCCAAAATATTCGTAATAATATCGGTGATGAAGCTGCGAGTCCGGGCCGTAATGCAACCTGGGTCACGGACATCTTCGACCAGGAAACCGGCGCAAAGATCGGTGAAAATGTTGACAACCGGACCTTCCGCTGGTCGGGGCCCGACACCTACCTCAAGGGCCCTTATCGCAATCACCTGATCGACATTGAGCAGCAACTGGGACCCGACGCTATCCTCAAGGTCGGATATGCGGTTTCAAATACTACATTTAATTCCCGACAGGTTTGGGGAGGCCCTACTCGAAGTCCGTTTGACCACGACAACCCTTCACAAGCCGTCCGCGGTAGTGCTTTGGAGGCTCCCCTCAATTCGGTGTCTATCAGTCGCCAAAACTCTGTAAACGAGGCGCCCGAAACGGTCAGCAATGCGGTCCTCGAATACGAATGGAATGATGTAAACCGAGACGAGGAACGTCAGCAGATTCGGGCCGAACTACTCTACATTAAAGGCACTGAAAGATTCGGGAACCATTCAATTATTCTTGGCTCACAGTACATGCGAATGAGTTCAGTCGAATCTTTATGGGGTCCACGGCGTTCCTACCCTGGAACTACTATTTCCCGACTCGATCGCTACAGCTACAAAAACCCGACCGACTACACACCTTTCCGCTTTGGAGTGCAGGGCGATGGCATTCCTGACAACGCTATGATACAGCTCACCGGTCTCAATCGCCGCACCTGGGACCTCGGTTACTACGGCATCTACCAGGGGCAGTTTTTTGACGATCGCCTCACGATTGTCGGAGGACTGCGTCACGACCGCAATGACGCCCGTGAAACTACCCGATTTGTTTGGGAAGGGCGTGAGGACGATGTGCGTGATCGGATTGGTGCCAAGGCTCCTTCCTCGGAAAACTACCAGGTTGGCGTCAGTCTTGGGCTGACTGAAAACCTGAGCCTTTTTGCAGTCCATTCAACTGGTGTTGTACCCAACCACTGGGCACGTGATGGAAATGGCAATATCATGGATCCGACGACAGCAAAGAACCATGAAATCGGCATCAAGTTCGACCTATTGGACCATCGTGTTTCTGGCACTATCAGCTACTATCAGATCGAGCGCAAGGGGCACCCACGTTTCCTTTGGTGGGCCCCAAGCCCTTATGAATCTATCCAACAGGGGTGGGACCCGGA